>CAZBZH010000262.1:0-6303 GCA_964496265.1 uncultured Acidobacteriota bacterium
CGAGCCCACGTACCAGCGGGGAAGCGGCGCCGGGCCGCTGCCGGTGGGGCTCCAGCTGTCGCTCTGGGGGTCGTAGCGGGCGCCGGTATTGCGCGGGCTCGACGAGTTGTCGCCGCTGCCCCACAGCAGGAACTCGCTGCCGGTCCAGACGAAGGCAAACTGGGAACGGGCCGCCGGCGGTTCGAGCGTTGTCATCGGCGACCAGCTGTCGGCCACCGGATCGTAGAGCGCGCCGTCGTCGTAGACCGCGGCGGTGTAGCGGTCGCCGCCCCAGACCAGCATGGCGCTGCCGGTCCAGATCGCGCCGTGTCCCGCGCGCCATTCGGGGGTGCCGCTGTCGCTGATCGGGGTCCAGCTGTCGAGGTTCGGGTCGTAGCGCGCGCCGTCCCGCACGAAGGACAGCACGTCCTCGGGGTCCGCCGTGCCGCCCCAGATCAGCATCTCGCTGCCGTTCCACACCGCGCTGTGATCGAGGCGCGGGCTCGGCGCATCGGTCGTCGAGAGCGGCGTCCACGTGTCGCTCTCGGGGTCGTAGCGCGCGCAGTCGCCCAGCGCCGCGAAGCTGCCGCCCGACGTCAGGCTGCGGCCACCGAAGACGAGCATGGCGCTTCCGCTCCAGACCGCGCTGTGCTCCACCCGGTCCGCCGGAGCGTTGGCCGTATCGAGCGGCGACCAGGCGTCGGTGACCGGGTCGTAGCGGCCGCCGCTGTTCACCGAGGCGCCGCTGGAATCCCGGCCGCCGAAGAGGATCATCTCGCTGCCGGACCAGACCGCGGTCGGTTCCCGCCGCGCCGTGGGGGCTCCGCTTGCGGGAAGCGGGGACCAGGCGTCCAGGGCGGGGTCGTAGCGTCCACCGCTCGCAACGACCGCGGCGGGATCGTTCTCATCGGTGGTGCCGCCCCAGACCAGCATCTCCTCGCCGGTCCAGACCGCGGCGTGGAAGTAGCGTGCCGGAGGTGCGCCGACGGAGGAGATCGGGCTCCAACGATCGAGCAGCGGGTCGTAGCGCGCGCCGTTCTGCAGCGCGCGCGGTTGATTCAGAAACCAGTTGGCGCCGCCCCACACGATCGCCTCGCTGCCGGTCCAGATCATGGTGTGGCCGCCCCGCTCGACCAGATCGTCCAGGGCGCCGTTGGCCCAGCTGTCGTCGGGGATGCAGTCCGGGTCGACGGTGGCGAGGTTCGTTGCGGCCTCGTCGACCGGCCAGTCCGGGTCGGCCAGATCGAGTTCGGCCGCCGCGGGATCGAAGCGTTCCCGGCTTCGGGTCCACCAGCCCTCGAAGGTCTCGCCGTCGCTTCCGGAGGGAGGCTCGGCGTCGAACAACGCGCGAGCGGTTGCGTCCACCAGCGCCGGCCGGGCCAGGGTCTCCTGGATACGCCGGGAGTCGAAGTCGAGCAGCTCGAACATGCGGCCGAGCCGGTCGGGGAAACGGCTCTCGCGGACGATTCGGTCCATCTCCCGGCGCAGGTCGGTCGCCGTCAGCGGTCGCTGCCAGACCTCATCGAGAGCGACCGACAGCCGCAGGGTGTCTTCCACCCGTTGACCCAGGCGCTCATACAGCAGCGTCTCGTCCGGCTCGCCAGCGCCGTCGCGCAGCTCGTGGCGGAACCGCTCGATGGCCAGCCGGTCGTCGAGACGCGATGCCAGGGAGGTGTCGCCCGCCCAGGCTGCCAGGCAGGCAGCGGCGAGGACCGGGATCAGACAAACGATGCGCAGCTTCATGGGTGCCCCGGAGGTTCGGACCGCCATCTGGAGATACGGCGATTCCGGGGCCGGGGCAAACCCGAGAAGCGATTAGCCGGTCACCCCCAGAATCCACTCGGCGATACGCTGCATCGCCGCCGGGGCCCAGGTCTCGTCGATCGAGGCGTATTCCGTCGGCGAGCCGGTCTGGGCGGTCTGGAACAGGTGGTTCAGCCCGGGCATGGTCACCGATTCGACCTGCTTGTTGCCGGCGCGTTTCAGCGCGGCTTCCATCTGCGGGATGTTCTCGCTGGCCAGCACCTGCAGGTCCTTGGCACCGGTGATCAACAGCACCGGCTGCTTGACCTTCTCCAGCGCCGGGATCGGATCGTAGGTCAGGAAGTAGCGGAACCAGGGGGTGGTCAACTGGTTCACCTGGGCGTCGACGACGCTGTCGGTGGGCCCCTCGGGAATGCCCAGCGCCGCCTTCTCCGCGTCGCTCAGCGAGGCAAGCTCCTGGTTGATGAAGGCCCGGATCTTCGCCGGCGCCTCGTCGGCCGAGGACTCCTTGAGAATCGTGTAGATCTTACGCGACTGGACCAGGCTCTTCTCCACGATCTCCTCCGCGGCACCGTTGGCTCGCATGATCGCCTCGGACTGCTGGTAGAGGATCTCCTCGCCGGTGGTTCCCGGTCCGGCCATGACCACGATGAAGTCCACCGCCTTCTTCGAGCGGGAGGCGACCATCGGGGCGACCAGTCCACCTTCGGAGTGCCCGGCGATGCCGACCTTGCCCTTGGCGATCTCGCTACGTCCGCGCAGGTAGGCGACCGCTGCCTCGGCGTCCGAGGCGAAGTCGGCGGTGGTGGCGCCCTGGAACTCACCGCCGGATTCGCCGACCCCCCGGTCGTCGTAGCGCAGCACCGCGATGCCCCGGCGGGTCAGGTAGTCCGACAGCACCAGGAACGGCCGGTGGTTCATCAACTCTTCGTCTCGGTTCTGCGGGCCGGAGCCGCTGACCAGGATCACGCCGGGGAAGGGGCCATCCCCTTCGGGCAACGTCAGCGTGCCGGCCAGGGCGATGCCCGCGCTCTCGTTCTCGAAGGTCACGTCTTCGCTGCGGTAGGGGAAAGGCTCCTTGGGATCCTGGGGGCGCGCCGCGTTCTCGACCGGCCCTTCGGTGCGCTTCAGTTCGAGGTCGAAGTTCATGCCCCCCTGAGACCAGGTCCCCGCGACGGAGTTGCCGTCCTCCGCCAGGCTGCCCTCGAAGCTGCCGCGGATTCGCGGGACGGTGATCGAGAGCTTGCCGTCGACGAAACGGGTCACGCCGGTGGGGATCCCCTCGGCACCCTGGTCCGGGCTGTCCATCGTCGTCAGCAGCAGGCCGTCGTCGCCGGTACCGACGTGAAACACGATGCGCAGCTTCTGCGGGCCGACCTGCATGCTGCCCAGCCAGTCCCCCAGGGCGGGGCAGCCTTCGGCGGCGGTGCTGACCGCCGGCTCCTCGTCGCCTGCCGCCTCTTCGCCGCCGGCGGCTCGGGTCAGGGTCAGGTCGAGGCTGGTGCCCCGCTGCGACCAGGTGCCGCCCAGGCTCCCGCCGTCCTCGGCGAGCTTGCCCGAGAAGGTGGCGTAGAGGTTCGGCGCGTCGATCGAGAGCACGCCGTCCTCGAAGGTCGTGCTGCCGGTGGGCAGGCCGAAGGCGCCCTGATCGGGACTGTCCATCGTGCTGGTCAGCGTCCCGTCGTCGGCGGCGGCGACGTGAAACACGATCTTCAGCTTCTGCGGGCCGACCTCGAGGACCCCCTCCCAGCTACCAGCCACCGGGCTCTCGGCGGCGGCCAGACCGCAGGCCAGCCACAGCGTCAGGATCAGCAGACTTCCTCGGATCTCGAACAGTCGATTCAGGCGCATCAGGGTTCTCCTCTTGCTACACCCTGCTTGTACACCCCTCTCCGGGGGCTATTCGGCGGGCGGGCAAAAAAAGAGGGCGGCCGGGTCGGGGAGCTTGCGGATCGGTCGGTTTCGGGCCTACTTCGGCCGCATCGGGTCGAATCGCAGCAGGTGGTCCACCAGGGTCAGCGCCGTCATCGCCTCGACGATCGGCACTGCCCGGGGCAGCACGCAAGGGTCGTGGCGGCCCGAGGCCGCCAGTTCGACCGGTTGGCCGTCCCGGGTCACCGTCTGCTGGGGCTTGCCGATGGTGGCGACCGGTTTGAACGCGACCCGGAAGGAGAGGTCCTCGCCGGTGCTGATCCCGCCCAGGGTGCCTCCGGCGCGGTTGGCCGTCGGCCGGGCCTTGCCCTTTGCGTCGAGGCCGAAGGGATCGTTGTGCTCGCTTCCCCGCATGCGGGTGCCCTCGAACCCGGAGCCGATCTCGAAACCCTTGACCGCGTTGATGCTGAGCATCGCCTTGCCCAGGTCGGCGGGGAGCTTGTCGAACACCGGATCGCCCAGGCCGGCCGGCACGTTGCGCACGTAGCCGCGGAGGATGCCGCCGATGCTGTCACCGTCCGCCTGCACTTCCTTGATCCGTTCGATCATCTTCTCGGCGGCGACCGGATCGGGGCAGCGCACGATGTTGGCCTCGATCGCCTCAGGGGTGACCGTCGCCGGATCGATCGACGAGCCCAGTTCGCCGACGGTCTCGACCCAGCTCAGGATCTCGGTGCCGGCACGTTCCCGCAGGATCTTCTTGGCCACCGCACCGGCGGCGACCCGGGCCAGGGTCTCCCGGGCCGAGGCCCGGCCGCTGCCCCGCCAGTCGCGGAAGCCGTACTTCAGCTCGTAGGTGAAGTCGGCGTGGGACGGCCGGTACAGGGTGCGCAGCACGTCGTAGTCGCCGGGGCGGGCATCCTTGTTGTGGGCCAGCAGCAGGATCGGCGTGCCGGTGGTCTTGCCCTCGAACACGCCGGAGAGGATCTGGATCGTGTCCTGCTCCTTGCGCGGCGTGGTGATCTCGCTCTGTCCCGGTTTGCGCCGGTCGAGCTCCGGTTGGATGTCGTCGGTCGAGAGCGCAAGCCCCGGGGGGCAGCCGTCGATCACGGCGCCGACGCCCCCTCCGTGGGATTCGCCGAAGGTGCTGATGCGGAACAGATGGCCGAAGCTGCTGCCGGGCATGGGCTCTCCTCGTGACGCGGAACCCTAATGTATCAGCAGGTCCACGCCCGGCAGCAGGGGATCACTTCCGCAGGAAGCGCCGGCGGTCGGGCAGGGTGAAGGTCTGCGGCAGGCTCAGGTCACCACTGAGCACGCTGTAGACCTGGTAGACGCCGAGCATCGGGCGGTTCGGGTCGGAGCCGTTGACCTGCATGTAGGCCACCACGGCGTCGTAGTTGAAGCTCTCCAGTTCGCGGATGCGCCAGCCGGGCACCACGATGCGTAGCCGGTCGCGGTAGGTCACGATGGTGTGGCCGGGGGAGTCGAGATAGATCGGCATGCCCGGCGCGGTCGGGGGCAGCACCTCGCCGGGTTCGCCGGCGACCGCCTTGACCGACAGGCCACCGGCGACCCGTTCGTCGGGAACCAGCACGACCCAGTGGGCGTGGAACACCCGGCCGTCGCCGGCGTCCCCGTAGTCTCCGTTGCCGTTCTCGTCGAACAGCGGCGTGTCGTCGAAGTCCGGGTGGCTGGTCGCGGCCAGGGCCACGATGCCTTCACCCGGCGCAAAGCCGACCTGTTCGGGCCGTAGGGTGGTGGGGAAGACGTAGCCCAGGACCGGGGCGCCGTCGACCTGGCCCGCCGGCTCGGGGAAGGTCCCGCCGGCGTTGCCCTCGACCTGGATCTCGAACACCAGGGCGTCGATGTCGACCCGGTACTCGACCTTGGCGCGCTTGACGTTGAAGTCGTCGGAGGGATCCAGCGGAGTGGGGTCCACGGCCGCTGCCGGCGTGGCGAGGGCGAGCAGGGTCGCCAGGGTGGCGATGATGGAAAGCATGGGTTTCATGGTCCGGCTCCTTGTGTCTTCGTCCAGCTCGCTATCGAGCTTGCTAGTATTGAGTCGATACCAATATGGGGAGGCCGCTGGATTCTGTCAAGGTGGTATCGACTAAATACGAAATATTCGAGGCGGGTCTTTGGTTGCTTTCGACGTAGCGACTCGCTACATTCGCCGTGGGAGGCCCGAGATGAGCGCCGAGACCGATCGATCCCGCAAGCGTGTGCTGATGCTGTTGGAGCGCCTGGGGCGGCTGATGCAGAGCCGCGGCCACGAGCTCGGCCTCAAGCCCGTTCAGTGGGAGGCGCTGCGCTATCTGTCCCGGGCCAACCGCTTCTCCCGCACTCCCAGCGGTTTGACCGCCTACCTCGGCTCGACCAAGGGCACCGTCTCCCAGACCCTGATCGCCCTCGAGGGCAAGGGGCTGATCCGCAAGAAGGCCGACCCGGGGGATCGCCGGGCGGTGCGCCTGGAGCTGACCGCCGCCGGCCGCCGGGCGCTGGAGAGCGACCCGCTAGAGGAGTTCGCCGAATCCCTGGCCGCTCTGGGCAAGACGGGGGAGGGGGCGCTGGAACGCCAGCTGACGGCGCTGCTCAGCGGGCGGCTGGAGCAGACTGAGGGCCGGCCCTTCGGCATCTGCCGCACCTGCACCCATTTCGAGAAGAAAGCGCCGGAGGGCAAGCCCC
>CAZBZH010000263.1:0-6290 GCA_964496265.1 uncultured Acidobacteriota bacterium
AGCGTGGTGGCCCAGCAGAAGGCGTTCAAGGTGCTGGCGACCAACCGGCTCGACGACGCGTTTTCGGCGTCACCGATCGCCGTGGGGGATACGCTCTACCTCCGGGGAGAGCACCATCTCTATGCGATCGCCGCGCCGGCCGCCGGGGAGAAGTGACATGAGCGCTGCAATCTCGATCGCCGCCGATGACGGTTCGATCTATCGGGCCCATCGCGAAGCCTACCTGGGGCAGCTCGTCGCCCCGATGGATGACATGTGGGCGGCGTTCGTCGAGGGCTCTTCACACTACGTGCTCCAGATCGACGGAGCTCCCGCCGGCTCCTGCGCGATCGACGCCGAGAAGCGCCTGCTGCGCTTTCACGTCGAGTCCGGTCAACGAGGTCGTTCCGCCGAGCTGCTGCGCCGGGTTCGCGAGGAGCTGACGCCGGACTGCGCCATGGCCTTCTCCCTCGATCCTCACGGGCTGTCCACGATGCTGGGTCTCGCGGCGCGGGTCGAACCGCACACGCTGCTGTACGGCCCTCATGGTGAGCCTTCGAGTCCCGGGCTCGAGGGGTTGCGTTCCGGCGAGGCCAGGGATCACGGGCCGGTCGTCGACTTTCAGCAGGCGGCGATCGGGGCGCCCAGCGCGTTTCTCGAGCCCTACACCCGGGAGCGGCTGGATCGCAGGGAGCTCTGGCTCCACGAGCAGGACAAACGCCTGCTCGCGGTGGGCGAACTGCGGCGGGACGACCGGCAGCCGGGCATCGCGCACCTGGGTGTGATCGTGGACCGGGAAGCCCGGGGCAAGGGACTGGCCACGGCGATGTTGTCGAGCCTGGTTCGCCTGTGCCGTGAAGAGGGGCTCACGCCCCATTGCTCGACCGAGCTGGGCAATGTCGGCGCCCAGCGGGCGATCGAGCGCGCCGGCTTCCGAGCGGACCACCGGCTGTTTCGCGTCGAACTCTCCGGCTGAGGCGGACGCCGGGGCGAGTGCCCTCGCGAGCAGCGTGCGGCTACTTCCTGGAAGCTTCGACCCGGGCCGCGCCCTTCATCGCCTTGTCCACCAGCGCATCCCGGTAGGCTTCCAGCCGCTTGGCGACGGCGGGATCGCCGAGGGCGACGATGCGCGCCGCCAGCAGCCCGGCGTTGCGCGCGTTGTCCACGCCGACGGTGGCCACCGGAATGCCTGCGGGCATCTGGGCGATGGAGTACAGGGCGTCGACCCCATTGAGCGGGGTGACGTTGACCGGGACGCCGACCACCGGTAGCCGGGTCATGGACGCCACCATGCCGGGGAGATGCGCGGCCCCTCCGGCGCCGGCCACGATCACCTGGAGCCCCCGTTCGGCGGCGCTCTCGGCGTACTCGTACATGCGCTTCGGCGTGCGGTGGGCGGAGACCACCGTCATCTCGTACTCGACGCCGAACTCCTCCAGCATGTCCGCCGCCTGCTGCATGACCTTGAGGTCGGAATCGCTGCCCATGATCACACCGACAGTAGCGCTCATGCGGTCACCTCGGAACTGACTTCGAAACGAATCAGCGCCCGAGCCTGACGGACGCGATCCAGTGCGTTGAGTGGGTCGGCGTCGAGCGCCGTCAGGTGGCCCATCTTGCGGCCGGGCCGGACTTCCTGTTTGCCGTACAGATGAATGCGCACGCCGGGCACTTTCAGCGCCTCGCGCAGATCGATGCGCACCTTGCCCTTGAGCTCCGCCGGGCCGAGCAGGTTGGCCATCGCGGCGGGGCTCGTGCAGCTCGCGTCGCCGAGGGGCAGATCGAGGATCGCCCGCAGGTGCTGCTCGAACTGGCTGGTGGCGGCGGCCTCGATGGTCACGTGGCCGGCGTTGTGGGGCCGTGGCGAGATCTCGTTGACCCACAGCTTCTCGTCGGTATCGACGAACAACTCCACCGAGAAGATGCCGGAGCCTTCGAGGGCGGCCACCGCTTGCTCTCCCAGCGCGCGTGCTTTCTCCTCCAGTTCCGGGGAGATCCGCGCCGGGAACATCAGGGTATCCAGGGCGTGGGTTGCCGGATCCGGCTGGACCGAGACCGGCGGGTAGCTGCTGATGTCTCCCGAGGGGCGCCGCGCGACCAGAACCGCCAGTTCGCCGGCGATGGAGACCTTCTCTTCCACCATCGAGGGCGCTTGCAGTCGATCGGCATAGCGGTCGGGCTCCCGCAGGATGGCCACGCCTCGGCCGTCGTAGCCTCCCCGGCGCGCTTTTTGAACCAGCGGAAAGCCGAAGGCGCTCATCGCCTCGAGGCTTGCATCGGGCAGGTCGGCGAAGCGGGGTACCGGCGATCCATGGGACTGCAGGAACTCACGCTGATGCAGCTTGTCCTGGATCGTGGCCAGCACTCTGGGCCTGGGCAGGATGCGATGTCCTTCCTGCTCGAGGGCGCCCAGCGCGACGCTGTCTCCCGCCTCGATATCGAAGGTGGTGATCCGCGACATCTCCGCCAGCCGTCGCAGACCCTCGGCGTCGTCGAAGGCCGCCTCGATGTGGAAGTTGGCGAACTGGGCGGCCGGGCAAGCGGGGTCGGGATCGAGAATGGCGGTCGTCAGGCCCAGATGGGCCGCGCTTTCGATGGTCATGCGGGCAAGCTGTCCGCCTCCGACGATCCCTACGTCGACACGGTGCTTGGAAGCATCCTGGCTCATGATCTGGAATTCTCCGGACGGTGCGCGGGGGGCAGGGGATTCGGCCATATCGAAGCGTGGGCCTGGCAGTGGGCAAGACTGCTGAGGGCTCGGTTGGGGCGGCCCACGCCTCGTATGGCCTGCAAGAGCGTCCTGATTCGGGAGGTCGGGAGCGCCTTACGCAGGTAATAGTATGAAATCTGTTCTATTTCGTCGAATAGAGAATCTGGGCGGAACCGTTCGGTCCAGTCGAACATTGGCGTTTGCTCTGGATTCTCGCGGCGACGGCTCATGATTCCGGTTCCTGTGTCGAAGGGCGCAGGATATCAGGGCGAGGTTCCAAGGGGGAGGGGGGCCATCGGTCCCGGCGCGAACTCCCGGGCCGGATCGGCCGTACAATTTCCGGGATGCAACTCCACCTCCATCGGCCCGGCCCGCCCCTCGACCGTTTCGTCGAGCTGGTGACCTATTTCGCCGACTATCAGCCGTCCCATACCAAGGAGCGGGTGCTGCCCGACGGTGCGGTGGAGATCATCGTCGATCTGACCGAGGCGCCGAAGCGGCTCTACGAGCGGGAGGATCTCTCTCGCTCGACTCAGTTCCGCCGGGCCTGGATCTCGGGCATGCGGCGCCGTTGGATCGCGATCGAGGCCGCTCCCGGTGCGTCGATGGTGGTGATCCGCTTCCGGCCCGGGGGCGCCTATCCGTTTCTCGGGTTCGCCGTCGAGGGCATCACCGACACCGTCGACCAGCTCAACACGGTACTGGGCGAGGTCACCGCTTCACTCCGCGACCGGATCCTGGCGGCAAGCGGCGCGGCGGGCAAGATGGCCGCGGTGGAGACCTGGCTCCATGAGCGGGCCCGGGGACAGCTGGAAGCGAACCCGGTGGTCGAGTACCTCACCGGCCGCCTGTTCGCGCCGGCCGGGATTCGCATCGGCGATGTGGTCGACGAGGTCGGCTACAGCCAGCGGCACATTGCCGGATTGTTTCGCCGCTGGGTCGGCCTACCTCCCAAGCAGTACGGCCGTATCCGCCGTTTCCAGCAGGTGCTCGGTTCGGTGACCCGTGCGCCGCGGTCGCCGGACTGGGCCGACGTGGCGCTGGAGCACGGTTACTACGACCAGTCCCACCTGGTCCGCGATTTCCGCGAGATGACCGGCATGTCGCCGGGAGCCTACGTCGAGACCTATCCGGGGCTGGACAACTACCTGCCGATCGACTGACCCGCCATCGAGGCAGCGGGCCGCTCCCGGTGCTCCCCGCCCAGTTCCGTTTTATCCAATACCGTCGCCGGGCGGCTCCCTAGCATCTCCGCATCCGGTCCCCAGTGGGCCATCTCACCGGGATCAGCCCGGAAAAGCGGAGGAATCATGAGCGAGCACATCAACATCGGGGCGGTCCTGGCGGCCGCGGCGGCGAACTTCCTGATCGGCGGGCTGTGGTATTCGCCGGCACTGTTCGGCAAGGCCTGGATGCGGGCCAACGGCTTCAGCGAATCGGATCTGCAGAAGGGTTCGCCGGCGGTGATCTTCGGCGTGTCCGCGCTGTTCTGTCTGGTCATGGCCGCGAACCTGGCGGCGTTCCTCGCCGCGCCGGAGACGACCTTCGCCTTCGCCGTGGCGGCAGGCATTGCCGCGGGCCTGGGCTGGGCCGCCATGGGGCTCGGGGTGGTGGCGCTGTTCGAGCGCCGTCCCTGGAGCTACCTGCTGATCAACGGCGGCTACCTGACCGTCTCCTTCGCGGCGATGGGCGCGATCCTCGGTGCATGGCGCTAGGTTCGATCCCGTTGCGCCTACTCGAACTCGGCGATGGGCACCGGCTGCGCCTCGGGTCTGTTCAACGGAAGCTCGAGCAGGTCGTCTTTATGAGCGATGTAGACGACATCCCGGTGCTCATCGACCCAGAGGTATTCCGGGAACGGCCACCACATGATCGTCCAGAACACGGGAAACTCGGCAACGGTTCGGATCGTCATGTCGGTCAGATTGAGCCGGTGGATCCGCAACGGCACGAACAGCACGTCGTCGTTCGTCGGGTCGTATCGGGACTGCGAGAACAGGTAGATCTCGCCGGGATGCGTCGCCGAACGTTGGTGTCCGCGCGCATGCAGTTCGAACGCCTCGGGGATTCTGTGGCGAAGTTGCTCCAGCGCCTCAGGAGCCCGGCGAATCGGGCCGTCTTCGTACGGGACGATTCCCAGGATCCGCTCGCCGGGCTGGACGGCCTCGATCAACGTGCCGTCGAACTCGGGAAAATCGCCCAGACTCTTGGGTGAATGCCAATCAGGCGGCGAGATCATCTTCCCGGTGGCGTCCGGGGGGCTGGTGCGTTCGATCCAGCCGGAGAAAGTTCCGCCGTGGATGCGAAGTGTGGGATCCTGAGGCTCCACGGAATCGAGGCAGGTCTTGTCGGGCCGGCTGGGGTTGACCGGTTGTCCGGAAGGTTCGCGCCACACATTGTCGGGGCTGGCGTAGAACGGTCCGATGGAGTCCCCGCAGACGAAATCGATCTCCCCGTCGATGCGGTCGGCCAGTAACCGGTAGCCCGGAGTTCTTTCCAACTCCGGATAGCGTACCTGGAGCTGCGTCGGAACAGCCGAGTAGAAGGCCCGGCGAAACTCGGCTAGTGGTGTGTCCTGAGACTCTCGATCGCAGTCCAACCAGCGTCCGGTCTCTCGAGCCGTACCTCCCTGCACCCTTGCAAAGCGGACCATCGGAACGCACCAGCATTCCGCCCAGGCCGGCATGGGAGGTTCGTGCAGCATCTCGAACAGCGACTTGATCGTCTCTAGCTGCTCCTGCGATAGGTCCGCCTCGTAAACGCGCAACGGATCCGGTACCCGGGTGACCGTCGCCCGGTCCGCGAAGTCCCGGATGATCCAGTAGGCTCCATCGTCAAAGTTCGCAAGCAGCGTTTCCACAGGGCCGCCCTTGACGTGCCGTTGTTCTCGCTCCCGGTCGGCGAGTTCGTTGGCGCTGAATTGCATGCGGAACAGTTGGATGCACCCGATGAGTGCGAGTTCGACGAAGAGCGGCAAAGGGGACCTCCCGTTGCCGCAAGCCTAGTTCTTTGGTGAGCGGGAGAGGCTGCGTTGCGTTCAGTGCTGCGGCGACACCACCGCAGGGGCTACCAGAGCACCAGCGTACCGGTGAACGCGTCCCCTCCGGCCTTGCGCTCGAAGTGTTCCCCGCGGAAGCGGCCGTCGACGAACTGCCCGCGGAACAGGTAGGTCACGTTCCGCTCGGCGTGGAGCACCTCGCCTTCCAGGGGGCCTTCGCTCAGGTCGCCGACCGCCGATCCGGCGAAGGTGTGGGGCGTTCCCTGGAAGTCGAAGTGGAAGGCGACCGACCAGCGATCCTGGCCCGCCGAGGTGAAGGTCGCTTCGATCGGCTCCGCCGGTTCCCGGACGGCTTCTCGAGTCCCGGAGAAGTACCGTCCTTCAAAGCGGTGTGGTGGGTCCGCCGCCGAGCGTCGCGCGGTTCCGCCGCCGGCATCGCCTTCGGCGCTCAACGAACGGGACAACCCGATCACGGCCCAGGCGGTACCCCAGTAGCGGTAGATGTAGTCCTTGCCCTCGTTGGGTTCGTGACTGGTCTCGCTGCTCGGAGTGACCCAGGTGCCGTCGGGCAGTTGACCCTCGAGCGCCGTCAAGGGGTGGTGG
>CAZBZH010000264.1:0-6274 GCA_964496265.1 uncultured Acidobacteriota bacterium
GATCGTGGCGCACGTGCCAGCTGCCGACCTCGTGGCCCAGGACCGACGACGGCACCGGAATGTCCGGGTCGTAGGGCACCCCCTCGGGGAGGTAGTCACCGAGTTCCAGGGCATGGGCGGAAAGCACGAACCCGGCGCAGACGATGGGCAGCAGGCGGCGCAGCATGGAACCTCCTCGGGGCGAAATCCGGCAGACCACAGGGTGCATCCGTCTGGCGCCGCCGTGAACCCGCAAGTCTACAACGCCGGAGCGACTCCGCGGATTCCTGGATGCTCGCCTCCGGGGGATCGGTTAGAATCTTCCACCACTGACCTGCCGGGTTCGCGGCCAATCAAGTCACAGGAGAGACGATGCGCATGCTCAAGACGGTCCTCGCGGCCACCCTGCTTCTGGCGATGATCTCGCCGGCCCTCGCCGATGACCACGAGCAGGACGACCCCAAGCGATTGACCTGGCTGTCCTACTCCAAGGTGCGACCCGGCATGATGCAAAAGGCGATCGCCTACAACATGGAAGACGAGGCCTTCATGCAGGAGATGGTCAACGACGGCACGCTCTTGTCCTGGGGCATGCTGTCTCCGGTCATCCGCGGCACCGAGGACGAGTGGAACCTGGCCCTCTGGGCCTCGGCGGAGAACTGGGAGAAGTTCGGCATCTGGGCCGCGAAGTACGAGGAGCACAAGGCATCCCTGAGCGCCGACAAACAAGCGGCCCGGGCCCGGCGCAACGCCGAGATCTTCGAAGATCACTCCCAACACGATGAGGTCGTGCGCCACTTCGCCTACAACCTGGGCGGACCCAAGGCGGAGTTCTTCTACACCGGCGAGTTCCACGTGCGTAAGGGCCAGGAAGGCAACGTGCGGGAGTTCTACGACGAGTACACCGCGCCGATCGCCCAAAAGCTGATGGACGCGGGCCACCTCTCCGGCTTCGGCGCCTACACGCCGGATCTTCCCGGCCAGCTGTGGTCCCACCGTTTCTGGTACGCCATGCCCGACCTGGGCGGGGTCGACGCCATGCTCGAGGCCTTCCGCGAAGCGGCCGACGAGGAGGGCTACCGCAAGGCGGACCGGGTGTTCCAGCTCTCCCGGCACACCTCCCGGGTGCTGATGATCCTGCACACCGGCCTGCCGGAGTAGGCACCCCCAAACCGCTGAAATAAAAGGCCTTGGCCACGCAGACCCGACTGCGGATCGGGCCGGTCGCGTGGGTCGTCCCGGCGGGGACCCGGGACTCGATACGTTTGCGCTACAGTGAGCGGGTTGCGTTGCGTAGGTCCGTGGAGGCTGTGATGGGAAACATCTGTAGAAACAAGCTGGTTGAGATGCTCGACGAGGCGGTCGACCTGGGCGACCCCAAGGCGATCACCGACAAGATCGCGGGCACCCTCTCCGCCGCATTCGAGACCGGGGACTTCGAGCTACCCGAAGAGTTCACCCGCCCCTGCACCGACTGCTACGCCCGGCGCCTGTTGCACCACGACGAAGAGCGCGGTTACACCGCCGTGGTGATGACCTGGGGCGTCGGCCAGGCCACGCCGCTGCATGACCATGCCGGCATGTGGTGCGTCGAGGGGGTGCTCTCCGGCCGCGTCGATGTCACCCGCTACAACCTGACCGGACGGCAGAACGGAACCTACGAGTTCGAACGGGTCGACCGGATTCAGGCCGGCGTCGGCGCCACCGGCAGCCTGATCCCGCCCTACGAGTACCACGTGCTGGGGAATGCCCTGAGCGATGCGCCCTCGATCACCCTGCACGTCTACGGCGGCGAGATGAACCACTGCTGTATCTACGAGCCCCAGGCCGACGGCACCTATCAGCAGATCAAGAAGGCGCTGAGCTACACCGCTTGAGCGCCGGCAACGCCAACCCGAGCCTGGCCTGGGTCGGCGGCCGCTTCGTCCCCTGGCGGGACGCCGTCGTTCCGATCGAAGATCGCGGCTTCCAGTTTGGTGAGAGCCTCTACGAGGTCTTTCCCCTGAGCGCGGGCAAGGTGCGGCTGCTCGACGAACACCTGGCCCGCCTCCGTCGCGGAGCCGAGGTGCTCGGCATCGAACACGGCATCCCCGAGCGGGAGGCGTGGCTCGACGCCGCCGCGCAACTGATGAACGCCGACGACATCGCCGAAGGGTTGCTCTACTGCCAGTTGACCGGTGGCACCTGCGCCCGCAGCCATCACGTGGCCCAACGGCCGGAGCCGTTCCTGGTGGCCTACCTGCGGCCCTACCGCTTCCCTCGAGCCGAGGTCGCCGAGCGGGGCATCCGGGTGATCACCATGCCCGACCGGCGTTGGGCCGGCTGCGACATCAAGAGCACGATGCTGCTCCCCGCCGTGCTGGCCCGCCGCGAGGTCTCCGCCCGGGGCGCCGACGAGGCGCTGTTGATCGGCGATGACGGGACACTGCGGGAAGGCACCAGCAGCAACGTCTATCTGGTCTTCGGCCGGGAACTGGTGTCACCGACCCAGGATGCCCACATCTTGCCCGGCATCACCCAGCCGCTGGTCGGAGACGTGGCGCGCGAGGCGGGCTACAGCGTTCGCTCGGAAACCGTCGAGGCATCGCGGCTGAACGATGCCGACGAGATCCTGATCACCTCGACCAGCCGCTTCGTCCTCGGCGCCATCGAACTCGACGGCGTGAGCCTACGGGACGGCAAGCCGGGACCGGTGGCGCTGGAGTTGGCGGCGGGCATGCGCCGCAGGTTCGAGGTGGCGTAAGGCGGGCGAGCCTTCGCCCGGCGAGCCTGCTCTCGGCAGGCCTAGGCCAGGCGTCGCGCCAGGGACTCCAGCAGGGAGCCCCACTTTTCGGCAAACTCTTCCGAATCCGCCTCGGCGCCACAGACCAGCCTCACGATGTTGGGCATCATCGACGGGAAGGCGATCAGGGTCAGCAAGGCCATGAACAGGTAGCGGGAATCCAGCTCGTCGCCGATCTCTCCCCGCTCCTTCAGGCCTTCGATCATCTGCACCTGCTTGTCGTAGTACTCCCGGCGAAAGGGTTCGCCGGCCAGCTCTCCACCATCGTCGTTGAGCGCTTCCCGCTGCATCAGGCGCAGAAAATCGGTGTCGCTGCCGCTCTGCTCAAACCAGAAGCGGAGCCCCTCGGCGAGACTCGGGGGCACCTCGGGCAGCAGGCTCGCTCGTTGGCGGAAGACATGGTCGAGCGCCGCGCGGTACAGCCCCGGCTTGTCGCCGAAGTAGCGATAGGCCAGCGCCTTGTTGCAGCCGGCGCGCCGGGCGATGCTCTCGATGCGCGCGCCGTCGAGACCGCGAAGAGAAAACTCCTCGACGGCCGCCTCGAGCAACGCCTGTTTCGCCCCGCTCCCCTGGGGGGCGCGGGGCTTCCTGGTTTCCATGGCCGGATCTTAGCTCGCCGCGAGCCGGCGCAGACCGAACCACTGCAAGATCATGAAGGTGGCGACGACCAGGGCAACGTCGACGGCGATCAGCTTGCCCATGAAGCCGAGCAGGGCCGGGAAGCCGATCAACAGCACCGCGGTGCCGACGATCCAGCCGAGATCGGCCAGGACGGTGATCCAGGCCCGAAGGGGCGACAGCTCCTGCCGGGTCGCCTGATGCACCAGATCGGCGGCGAACAGCAGCAACCCGATCCCCATGCCCGGGAGGGTCTCCACGGCCTCGAGCTCCATGAAGCCGGCGATCGGTCCCGCGGCCACGATCATGGCCAGGCCGCAAACAGAGGAAAACAGGGCATTTCCGAGCAAGGCCCCGCGGAGAAGGCGGTCAGGGCGAGCCTGGGCGACGGCGATGGACATGGCGTCTCCTTTCGGAAGGAAGGTTCGCCAGTCAATGTAACGGTATCGTTACCGTTACGCAAGCCTCTTCTGCCCGTTCCCCTTGCCGTCCATCGGACCGGGGCTCTCCCCCGCGCCCTCCTCGCCTAGGGCACGCAGCTGGAAACCGCCCCCTGAGGCAGGCACGCCCCCGCCGGTGCCGTGCGGGCGCCCGTGGAGTCGCTGCCGTAGCTGCCCTCCGACGAACCGTCCTCGGGCACCACCAGGAAGAAGTCGGCGTCGCCGGCCCCCTCGCCGAGGGTCACGCTGGTGCCGACCACCCCGCAGGTGTCGATCCCGAGAGAGCCGTAGCCCAGGGACAGGTCTCCCCGGTAGACCCCGAAGCTGCTGCCGCCGCCGCAATCCCCGCCCCAGCTCAGCAGCAACTCACCCGGTGCGCCCCGATCGACCCGCAGGTCGTAGGTCTCGCCCGGCTCGGTGGCCGCAAAGGGGGTACAGGAGTCGCGGGTCACGCCGAAGATCTGCAGGTCGTCGACGTTCCAACCGCCCTGCTGCCCGACACCGTCGCTCTCGATGCGGAAGCGCACCCGGAACCCGGGACTTCCGTCGCCGACGGTGCTGACGTCGTAGCTGTGCTGGGTCCAGGCCTGCTCGATGAACTGCCCCGCGGTCTCGGCGAAGATCTCGACCCAACTGAAGTTGTTGTTCGAGACCTCGACATGGATCGAATCTCCGAAGCCGGTGTTGACCCAGCGGGCGAAGCGAAGCTCCGACTCCGCCGCGCCGGACAGATCGATCCCGGACGAGGTTACCCGGGATTCGATGTTCGCCTCGTAGGCGCCGGGACGCGCCCCCTGCCCGGTCAGGTCGTTGCCCATCACCGCCGAACCCTCGAAGGCGGAGGTCGGGTCGGGACCGGCGATCTCGCCGGGGAAGCTGGAGCGGCCGCCGAGCCCCTGGGGTGCGCCCCACTGCCACTCGCCGTCGCCGATGGCGTTCCAGCCGTTGTTGCTCTCGAAATCGTCGGCGTAGAACAGCACCGGTGCACCGGAACCGCCGACCAGCGGCGTCACCGCGCCGACCTGGTCGGGGAAGCGGTTCCGCGGCGAGTCGATCTCGAGCCCGACCATGGTCAGCACCGCCTCCTCACCACAGGTGAAGCCGTCGCCGACCCGGAAACGGTAGGCCTCGTTGCTCACCCCGGTTTCCCCCGCCGCAATGTCGGGGAAGGTCGCCGTCGGAGACAACATCGCGACCGGTCCGGGACTCGTCGGGTCGACCTCCAGCCGGCTGCGCACGCCGGATGCGGTCTGGTTGCCGTCGTTGCGCAGACGGACCCGGATGTCCCAGGTCTCACCGGGATCCAGCTTGCCGTTGCCGTTGCCCTCGACCTCGATGCGTTCGAACTCCGAGTCGAACACCAGATCGGGACCGTTGACCACCATGCTGTTGCTCTCGGTTTCCGGACAGGCGGTGCTGTCCAGCACCCGCAGCCGCACCGGCCCGTCGTAGGGGCGGTTGTAGACGTGAACCGGGTCCTCGTCGAGGCTGTCGATCTGCCCGTCGTCGTCGAAGTCCCATTCGAAGGCGTAGGGCCCGCCGGCGCCGCCGGTGGCGGTGGCGTCGAAGCTGATCGGCTGACCCACCACGCCCGGGTTCGAGGAGGCGACGAAGCTCGCCGCCAGGCTGCCGCAGACCTGGTTCTGGCCGCCGGTCACCACCAGCGCAAAGGCCACGTCCACATCGGCGCTGCTCAGGTAGGCGTCCTGGTTGACCTCGGGAGCCGAAATCTCCACCGTCCAGGTTCCCGGCTCGGGATCGAGCAGGAACACGTTCTCGACGGTGTCCACGCCGTTGGGCGAGCCACCCGGGGTCGAGTGCGTCCCGACATCCAGTCCGACGTTACCGTGGTACTCGACGCCGCTGGGCGACAGCACCCGCAGGTCCAGGTTGTTGATCCGGTGCAGCGCCGACGACGTGGTCCCCGGCGGGTCGGGGTAGACCATCGTCACCTTGAGCTCGCTCTCGCCGAAGTCGACGTCGACCTCGTAGCTGACCGCCTCGCCGACCTCGAGCAGCACCTCCTCATCGAGGATGAAGCTGCGGGCGGCCCGTTCGTAGGCCAGCTGCGCGCTGGGGCGGCCCCAACCCTGATGGGTGCGGGTCAGGTCGTCGTTCAATCCACTGAAATCGTACTGCTGGGCGTTGTTCACCAGCAGCGCCTTCATCGTGGAGAAGTGCGGTTGCTTCTCGAACACGGTGTTGCCGACCGGATCGGTGCCCCAGACGTTTTCCCCCCACATCTGCAGCATCAAACCGAGGATGCCCGCGGACTCGGGGGTCGCCGCCGAGGTGCCGCCGAACTGGGTGTACCCGTTGCCCGTCGTGGTGGTGAAGATATCGTCGTACCAGTAGTGAATATCCGGCTTGATCCGCCCGTCCTCGGCGGGGCCGATCGACGCGCCCCCGTCCCACTCGTCGTCGGAGGGGTCGAGGGTGTTCTGGTGGAAGATCC
>CAZBZH010000265.1:0-6258 GCA_964496265.1 uncultured Acidobacteriota bacterium
CTATGCCTCGGGGGTGCGCACCGCGGTCGACCTGCGTCTGGCGCTGAACAATCTGGCGCGGGCCGAGGCGTTCATCGAACAGCGCCGCGCCGAACTCGACGCCCAGACCCGCAACCTCGAGATCCTGCTCGGCCGCTATCCCTCGGGTGCGCTGCAGGCCTCCGGCTCGCTGCCCGATCTGCCGCCGCCGGTACCCGCGGGACTTCCCGCCGACCTGGTTGCCCGACGCCCCGATCTGATTGCCGCCGAACGCCGGCTCCGCGCCGCCGACGAACGGATCGTCGCGGCCAAACGGGCGCTCTATCCGAGCCTCAACCTGACCGGCACCACCGGCACCACCAGCTCGGAGCTGGACGATCTACTCGACGGCGACTTCAGCGTGTGGAGTCTCGTCGCCGGCCTGACCCAACCGATCTTCCAGGGGGGCCGGCTGCGGGCCAACGTGGCGCTCAACGCCGCCGCCGGCGAACAGGCGGTCGCGGCCTACGCCTCGGCGGTGCTCGCCGCCTACTCCGAGGTCGAGACGACCCTCGCCGCCGAGAACTTCCTCGCCGAACAGGAAGCCCACACCCGGGATAGTGCCGAACAGGCTCGCGCCGCCCAGGAGCTCTCGGAAGAGCGCTATCGCCGCGGGCTGGCCGACTACATCACCGTCCTCGAATCCCAACGCTCGGCGCTCAACGCCGAGACCGAGCTGCTCTCGATCCGCCGGCGACGGCTGGAGAACCGGATCGACCTGCATCTGGCGCTGGGCGGCGGCTTCGCCGCGAGCCCGGCTACTCCCCCGCTGCAAACGGCGCAAGCCGTGAAGAAGGACCCTGCCTCATGAAGCGCCCCCTCGTCATCCTGCTGCCGCTGCTGATCATTGCGCTGGGTCTCGCCGGCGCCTGGGCGATGTACGCCAGCCGCCCCGAGGCCAAGACCCAGATCCCCGAGACCCCGGCACCGCTGGTGCGGGTCCACCCGGTCGTGCTCGAGGACGTGCAGTTGCGGGTCGCGAGCCAGGGCACCGTGACCCCGCGCACCGAGAGCACCCTGACCGCCGAGATCAGCGGCCGGGTCATCGAGGTCGCCCCCTCCTTCGAGTCCGGCGGCTTCTTCGAGAAGGGTCAGACCCTGCTGCGCATCGATCCCTTCGACTACGAGCAGGCGGTGATCCGCGCCGAGGCCGAGGTCGCCCAGGCGGAGTTGGCCATCGCCCAGGAAGAGGCCGAGGCCGAAGTTGCCCGGCGGGAGTGGGAATCGCTGGGTGAAGGGGAAGCTCCGCCGCTGACCCGGCGCGCCCCGCAGCTGGCCCGGGCCCGGGCCGCGCTCCAGGCCGCCGAGGCGGCGCTGTCCCAGGCGAAGCGCAATCTGGAACGGACCACCGTGCGGGCGCCCTACGCCGGCCGCGTGCGCAGCAAGCAGGTAGACGTCGGACAGTTCATCACCGCGAACAACGTGCTCGCCACCCTCTACGCCGTGGACTACGCCGAGGTGCGGCTGCCGCTGGCCGACAAGGACCTGGCCTTCCTCGACGTGCCCTACGGCTACCGGGGTGAAGGCGCCCGACGCGGTCCGCGGGTGCAGCTCAAGACCCAGTTCGCCGGTGCGGAACATACCTGGGAAGGACGCATCGTCCGCACCGAAGGAGAGATCGATCCGCAGAGCCGGCTGGTCCACGTGGTGGCCCGGATCAAGAACCCCTACGGCCGGGGCAAGAACGGAGAGCGGCCGCCGCTGGCCGTCGGCATGTACGTCGAGGCCGCCATCGAGGGACGCCTGTTCGAGGACATCGCGGCGATTCCCCGGGCCGCCCTGCGCGAGGGGGATCGGGTCCTGGTGGTCGACGCGGACAACCGCATTCGGTTCCGCCAGGTCGATGTGCTGCGCACCGACGCCACCACCGCGCTGATCCGCTCGGGACTGCGAGGCGGCGAGCGGGTCTGCCTGTCGAATCTCGGCGCCGTGACCGACGGCATGAAGGTCAGCCTCTCCAACGCTCCCGAGACCGGGCCCGTCCGGGCGAAGGAGGCCGCATGAACCGCATGATCGCCTGGTTCGCCGGCAACTCCGTCGCGGCGAACGTGCTGATGATCCTGATCCTGGCCGCGGGGCTGTTGACCGCGTTCACCATCACCCTCGAGGTCTTCCCCGAGATCTCGATGGACACCATCACGGTGACCGTCGAGTACCCAGGTGCCGCGCCGGAAGAGGTCGAGGAAGCGATCTGCGCGCGGATCGAGGAGTCGGTCGACGGCCTGGAAGGCATCAAGAAGATCACGTCGACCGCCAACGAGAATGTGGGGATGGTCCGCATCCAGTTGGAAGTCGGCGCCGACCTGCGGGACGTGCTGGACGACGTGAAGAACCGGGTCGACGGCATCACCAGTTTCCCCGCCGAGACCGAGGAGCCGGTCATCCAGGAGCTGGACAACCGCCAACAGGTGATCAACATCGCGCTCTACGGCGACATCGAGGAGAAGCCGCTGCGACAGCTCGGCGACCGGGTGCGCGACGACCTGGCCGCCCTCGACGGCATCACCCTGGTCAGCCTGGTCAACGCCCGTCCCTACGAGATCTCGATCGAGGTGTCCGAGGACGACCTGCGCCGCCACGGCCTGACCATGAGCCGCGTGGCCGACGCGGTGCGCCGTTCATCGGTCGACCTGCCCGGCGGCTCGGTGCGCACCGAGGGGGGCGAGATCCTGCTGCGCACCATCGGCGAGGCCGAGGTCGGCCGGGAGTTCGAGGAGATCGTGCTCTTGACCCGGCCCGACGGCACCCAGCTGCGGGTCGGCGACGTGGCCGAGGTCCGGGACGGCTTCGCCGAGACCGATCAGTCGAGCCTGTTCGACGAACGGCCGGCGGTGATCCTCGAGGTGTTCCGCACCGGCGACCAGAACGCGCTGGAAGTCGCGGACAAGGTCAACCGCTACATCGAGGAATCGGTTGCCTGGCTGCCTCCCGGCATGCGCATGGCGCCCTGGAACGACAACTCGATCATCCTGCAGCAGCGGCTCAACCTGCTGCTGTCCAACGGCCTGCTCGGCTTCATCCTGGTGTTCATCGTGCTGGCGCTGTTCCTGCGCTTCCGTCTGGCCTTCTGGGTCAGCCTCGGCATCCCGATCTCGTTCCTCGGCGCGCTGTGGATGCTGCCGATGCTCGACGTCACGATCAACATGCTCTCGATGTTCGCCTTCATCGTCGTACTCGGCATCGTCGTCGACGACGCGATCATCGTCGGCGAGAACATCTACACCCACCAGCAGCGGGGCGGCGGCGGTTTGCGCGGCGCGATCTCGGGAGCGCAGGAGGTGAGCAAGCCGGTCATCTTCGCGATCCTGACCACCATCGCGGCGTTTGCGCCGCTGATGGCGATCGACGGCACCATGGGCAAGTTCATGCGGGTGGTGCCGCTGGTCGTGATCCCCTGCCTGGTGTTCTCGTTGATCGAATCGCTGCTGATCCTTCCGGCGCACCTGTCGCACCGCAAGGAGGTCGCCGATGCCGACCGCACCGCCTTCTCACGAGCGTGGCGGCGGTTCCAGGGACGCTTCGCCGACGGGCTGACGACCGCGGTGCGGCGCTTTTACGCACCCGGGCTCGAGGTCGCGATCCGCTGGCGCTACGTCACCGTCGCCATCGGCATCGCCACCCTGTCGTTGACCATGGGGCTGTGGGCCGGCAAGTACGTCGGCTTCGTCTTCTTCCCCGACGTCCCGGCGGACTTCCTGACCGCGGGGATCACCATGCCGCTCGGCACACCGGTGGAATCCACCGCCGAGGCGGCGGAGCGAATCGAGCGCAGCGCCGCCCGGCTGCGCCAGGAAGTGCTGGACGAAACCGGAGAGGATGTGGTGGTCCACACCCTGACCGCCATCGGTTCGCAGCCGACCGCCGAACAGCAGGCGCGCAACGGCGGACAGTTCGGGACCACGGTCTCGGCGGGACACGTCGCCGAGGTGACCATCGAGCTCACCCCTTCCGAGGGCCGGGCCATCGACTCCGACTACCTGGTCGACCGCTGGCGCGAACTGACCGGCGCGATCCCCGACGCCGAGGAGGTGGTCTTCGGCGCCAGCATCTTCTCTGCCGGGGAACCGATCAACGTGCAGCTGGCCGGCCCGGACATCCAGCAACTCGAGGCCGCCGCCGAGGAACTGAAACTCAAGCTCGCCGAGTACGACGGCGTCTACGAGATCGCCGACTCCTTCCTCGAAGGCAAGCGCGAGCTGAAGCTGGGCATCCGGCCCCAGGCGGAGCTGGTCGGGCTGAGCATGTCCGACCTGGGGCGGCAGGTGCGCCAGGCGTTCTACGGCGAGGAGGCCCAGCGCATCCAGCGCGGCCGGGACGAGCTCAAGGTCATGGTGCGCTACCCCGAGGAGCAGCGGCGCTCGCTGGACGATGTGGAGAGCATGCGCATCCGCACGGCGACCGGGCTCGAGGTCCCCTTCTCCGAGGTCGCCGACGTCGAGGCCGGCCGCGGCTACGCCACCATCACCCGGGTCGACCGCCGGCGGGCGATCAACGTCACCGCCGATGTCGACGAATCCCAGACCAACGCCTCCGACGTGCTGGCCGATCTGGGCGAGGAGTTCCTGCCGCAACTGACCGACCGCTACATCGGCATGACCTTCTCGTTCGAGGGGCAGAACGCCGAGCAACGGGACACCATGGCCGGTCTCGGCCTGGGATTGATCCTGGCCTCGATCGGGATCTACGCGTTGCTGGCGATCCCGCTACGCTCCTACATCCAGCCGGCGTTGATCATGGCGGCGATCCCCTTCGGCCTGGTCGGCGCGGTGTGGGGTCACGTGATCATGGGCATGGACCTGACGATCCTCTCGATGTTCGGCATCGTGGCGCTGGCCGGAGTCGTGGTCAACGACAGCCTGGTGATGGTCGACTTCATCAACCGCTACCGGGAGGAGCACGGCTCGCTCCACGACGCGGTGCGGGAGGCGGGGGTCGCCCGCTTCCGGCCGATCCTGCTGACCTCGCTCACCACCTTCGTCGGTTTGAGCCCGCTGATGTTCGAGGAGAGCATGCAGGCGCGATTCCTGATTCCGATGGCGGTGTCGCTGGCCTACGGCGTGCTGTTCTCGACCTTCATCACCCTGATCCTGATCCCCTGCGGCTACACGGTGCTCGAGGATCTACGGGCGCTGTTTACCCGCGGGACCCGCCCGGCGACGGAGCCCGGCGAGGAGATGCCGGCGATCGCGTCGGGGAGCTAGGGTTCGGAAGCCGGCCGGGGAGCCGGCTCAGACGATCCGTCGGCGGGTGGTCCCGCTGCGGGTCGGACGGGCGGTGTTCCCCCTCGGCGGACCGTTGAGCGACGGGACCAGCGAGGCACTGCGCCGCTCGTTCTCCGGCATCTGGGTGATGCGGCCGTCGACCGCGATCTTGGCGTTCTCGGCGGTCGCGTCGGCCCAGGGCAATCCCTGGGGGACCAGGCCGTGCACCCGGCGGAACTCCTCCATCCAGGCGTCGGTCTGGGACAGGCGCATGCCGTGTTCTCCCGAGTCGAGGGAGAACGGCGCGACGCACGCTTCACCGGTCGAGGGATCCTCGACGCTTTGCAGGCGGGGGATCACCACGGTGGTCGAGAAACCCACCACCTGCCGGTGAGGGAAGCGATAGGAGAGCTGCTGGAGCAACCGGGTTCCATTGCGCCCCGCTCCGGTGTTGCAGCTGATCAGGATGATCGTCGAGGGCCCGACCCGCTCGGCTCGGGGGAAGCCCCGTCCGCCGACCTGGGGAATCGAGACGTCCCTGGCCCGGGACGCGGTCATCAGACCGATTTCCCGCAGGGCCTCGCCGTAGCGATCCAGATCGCGCCAGCCGACCCGCACGCCCGGGACCCCTTCGGGATAGAAGATCCCGTCGGCGCCGTGGCAGTCGATGCCCAGGGTGTGGACCTCGCCCCGCTGCAGCAGATCATCGCCACGGATATGGGGCGGAAGCGGCGTCGAACTCAGGCGCGCGGCAAGGTCCGAGAGGTCGCGAAACGGAATGGCGACGTGCCAGCCTGCCTCTCCGACGATCTGTCCGGCGGGCGCCATGCGTTGGGCAGCGCCGCTCGCATCGGAGCAGATCTGGGTGCGCTGCATGCGCCCCGGCGCGCTCAGCTCTTCCTGCCAGGCCCAGACATTGATCGCGCGCATCGGCAAGACTCCCTCGAGGGGCGGCACCCGGGCGCCGCAACCGGCCTCTAGACTACCTCGATCCCGGCCGGTCCGGCGAGCGCTTCACCGACCCACCAGTGGGGCTCCC
>CAZBZH010000266.1:0-6236 GCA_964496265.1 uncultured Acidobacteriota bacterium
GTCGCCTTCATCAGCGGCTGGATCGCGTTGGGCCTCGGCGCCCTCCGCGGCCGCTGAGTCTCTAGCTACAGCTACGCTCTCTCACGACAGTTCGACTTCGGCGCGCCACTCATGGATCCATGCCTTGCGGCCGCTGTCGAGGTCGCCATCGACAACCACCCACTGCCGGGATAGATTGGATCCAATGAAACACGAGAACACTACGGATAGTTCTTCCGCGTTCGAGATTCGTGACGGCGTCCTCGTCTACACCGGGAAGTTGATCGACCGTCCGGTAGCGGCGATTCAACAAGACCGAGAGGATCGGCTCAACTCGTTCCTTGACGGAAACAGTTCGGGTGGGACAACTCGCGCCGAGTGAAAAACCTCGAAATGAAGAAGGTGCTCCGCGCTAGCCGCTAGACCATCCGCTTCAGTTTGTCCTTGTCCAGGATCGTGATGCGGGGTCCGTCGACCTTGATCACCTTCTCCCGCACCAGCCGGGCGAAGGTGCGCGACAGGGTCTCGTGAACCGTGCCCAGGTAGGAGGCGATGGCGCCCTTGGCCAGGGGCAGGGTCATCGACGGGCTGGGCTCTTCTTCCTGACCCGCCGCTTCGACCTCGCGCAACAGGTACTGGGCCAGTCGCGACGAGACCTCCCGCAGGGTCACCCCTTCGAGCTGCAGGTTGAGCTGTTTCAGCCGGCCGGCGAATTCGTGGAGCATCTCCCAGGCGACCTCGGGGTGCTGTTTGAGGAACGGCGTGAATGCCGCCTGGGGCAGCATCAGGATCTCCGAGTCCCGGGTGCAGCGAGCGGAGGCCAGGTAGCCGGCGGTGCCCGGTTCGAACAGCTGCAGCTCGGCCAGCGGGGATCCTTCGCGGCAGACCCGCAGGATCAGCATCCGTCCGTCGGCGGAGGTCTTGAACACCACCGCCAGTCCGCGCAGCACGATGAACATGCCGCGGTAGGGATCCCCTTCGTGGAACAGGATCTCCTTCTTCTTGACGTGGACGATGCTGGACAGGCCGGCCAGGCGGTCGAGGGACTCATCCTCGAGCTCGCGGAACAGCGGAACCTTGCGCAGCCGGTCGCGGGTGCTCTCCATGGGCTGAATTGTAGGGCACAGGCGGCTTCCGCCGCACGTGGCGGCTGCTCTCGCCTCCCTGGCCCCTCTCCAGCAAAAAGGGCTCCAGCAAAAAGGGCCGGAGCGTTTCCGCCCCGGCCCCCTTGGTCGGCTCGTTGTGCGGCTCGCGCCGCCTGCCGCCAGGCTACTCGCCCATCGGCATTTCGGTGAAGACCCGCAGCGACTTGCTCCGCGACGGGTGGCGCAGCTTGCGCAGCGCTTTGCTCTCGATCTGACGGATCCGCTCGCGGGTAACCGCGAAGCTCTGGCCCACCTCTTCGAGGGTGTGCTCGCTGCCGCCGCCCACACCGAAGCGCATCTTGAGCACCTTCTCCTCGCGCGGGGTCAGGCTCTTCAGCACGGTCTGGGTCGACTCGCGGAGGTTGGTATGCACCACCGCGTCCACCGGGCTCAGCGCCGAGCGGTCCTCGATGAAGTCCTTGAGGTGGCTGTCCTCTTCCTCGCCGATCGGCGTCTCGAGGGAGATCGGTTCCAGGGCGATCTTCAGCACCTTGCGAACCTTGGCCACCGGGATCCCCATCTTCTCGGCGATCTCCTCGGGGGACGGCTCCCGTCCCAGTTCCTGGACCAGCGAGCGGGAGGTCCGCACCAGCTTGTTGATCGTCTCGATCATGTGCACCGGGATACGGATGGTCCGCGCCTGGTCGGCGATGGCCCGGGTGATCGCCTGACGAATCCACCAGGTGGCGTAGGTCGAGAACTTGTAGCCGCGGCGGTACTCGAACTTATCGACCGCCTTCATCAAACCGATGTTGCCCTCCTGGATCAGATCCAGGAACTGCAGACCCCGGTTGGTGTACTTCTTGGCGATCGACACGACCAGCCGCAGGTTGGCCTCGACCAGTTCGCTCTTGGCCCGCTTGGCCTGATGCAGGCCGCGGCGGATCAGCAGGGAAACATGGCTCAGCTCCTTGCGGTCGCCGCCCATGTCCTCTTCGAGCATCTTGATATCGGCGCGCAGCCCGTCAACCTTGCGGCGGATCTCCCGGCGCAGGGTGTTGTCCCGCAATGCCGAACGCTTCTGGTTCAGCTGGCGGATGGTGCGCTCGTGACGCTTGATCCGGCGGTCGGCCTCGGTGACCGAACGGGCCAGCTTCTCGATCTCGGCGGGCACAAGCTTGAGGTTGCGCAGTTCACGGGCGACCTCGACCCGCAGCCGGGCTACCTGCCATTCGGCGGCGCGGTGAGCCTTGCCACCGGGCTTGAGCCGCTTGATCCGCTTCCGGGCGGTCCCGATCTGACCGATCAGCTTGCCGATCTTGGTCACGATGCCCCTGGCTCGCTTGAGCCGCTTGACCGGGTCCTTCTCCTCACCCTCTTCCTCGGTGGGGAGAAACACGTTGGCCGAGATCGTGCTCTTCTTGATGCGGTCGCCGATCTGCTCCAGTTCGACCAGCACGTAGCTGCTCTGGGACAGGGCGTTGACCACCCGGCGCTCGCCACGCTCGATACGGCGAGCGATGGACACCTCACCCTTGCGGGTCAGAAGCGGCACCGTTCCCATCTCGCGCAGATACATGCGGACGGGATCGTTGGTTTTCTCGAGGATGGCAGCCGGATCCTTGGTCTGCTCCTCTTCCTTGGTCTTACGCGTGCGAGCACCTGCCGGATTGGTCAGCTGCTCCTTGGTTTCGGCGTCGACAAGCTCAATACCGTGGGCTTCGAAGACGGCAAAGACCTCTTCGATATCCTCGGGCTTGCGGTTCGACTCCTCGGGAAGCGCCTGGGTTACCTCTTCATACGAGATGTAGCCCTGCTCCTTGCCTGTGGCCAGGAGCGCCTTCACTTCCTCGTACTTCTCCACGACGCCCGGGCCCCCCGACGCGGCGTCTTTCTTCTTCTTGCTCATGGATCTCCCCTGGACGCTTGCCATCTCGTGCTCCCCCCGGTCAGGTCTGCGCATCGCGCTGTCTGGCCAGCTCCTGCAAGCGAGCGAGCTGATCGTTCACGTCCGTCGGATTTTCGGCTGCAGAACTTTGAGAACCCCGCTGCAACCTGTCGATCTCCCGTGCCGCCTGCCGGCTTTCCCGTGTCAGACGGCGTTGTTGGAGCGACCACACACAATCAGAAACGTCCGGACCCGCTTCGGGTTCCTCGCGGAATGCGATCTGGGCCAATAGGTCGCGGTCGCCGTCTCGATCGAGGGCGTTGTGTACCGCGGGATAATCGACTTCATGCCCATCGTCCACGAGACCGAAGATGGTCTTCACGATGCGCTGTACGCGCGTTCCATCCAGATCTTCCGGTGCCAGCTCATTCCGTGCCTGGTCGCGTGCCGCCTTCGATCCGAGCAGAAGGATGATCAATCGTCCTTCCACCTCGGTCAGCGGCTGGGCCCGGTCGGCTCGCTGCCGGATTGCCTGGGGCTGAGACGATTTTAGCGCGTTTCGCAGTTCCTGCAGGACCAGGTCGTCCTCCAGGTTCAGGCCATCGGCTAAACGTCCCGCCCATTTACTACGCTCAATTCCGCTACCGAGCCGCGCAATATGCGGCAAAACTGCGTTGACCGCCTCCACTTGCTGCCCGGGGGCGGCCAGATCCCGGCTCCGCGCCTCGCGGCGAACCAGGAACTCCAGATACTCGGGCGCCTCGTCCACCAGCTCGCGGTAGGCGTCGGCACCCTGCTGCTTGATGAAATCGTCGGGATCGGCCCCTTTTGGCAAATCGACAACGCTCACCTGGAACCCCCGCTCGAGCAGGAGGTCCATGGAACGCACCGTTGCCTTGGCTCCGGCGCCGTCCCCGTCGAAAGAAAACACGACCCGGTCGGCAAAACGGGCCAGCAGCTTGGCCTGGGCCGGGGTGAACGCCGTCCCGAGCACCGCCACCACGTTCTGGATGCCGGCTTCCCACAGCGCGGCCAGATCCATGTACCCTTCGACGACGACCACATATCCTGCCTTGCGGATCGCCTCGCCCGATTTGTTCAGGCCGTAGAGATGATCTCCCTTGGTGTACGCAGGGGTCTCCGGAGAGTTCAGATACTTCGGTTCCCCGTCGCCCAGGATGCGTCCGCCGAACGCCACCGGCCGCCCCATGTAGTCCTGGATCGGGAAGATCAGCCGGTCGCGGAAACGGTCGTACTGTCCCGAGCCGCTCTTGCGCGGGATGGCCAACCCGGCCTCGATCAGCTCCTTGGGACGGAAGCCGCGAGAGGCGAGGTTCTTCTCCAGAGCGTCCCAGCGATCGGGGGCGAACCCGATCGCCAGAGCCTCGACGGTGGACGCGCTGAGCTTGCGCTTCTCGAGATAGTGCCGACCCTTCTGCCCACCATGGGGATCGGCGAGCATCTTGCGGAAGAACTCTTCCGCCGCACGATTGAGCGCGAACATCCGCGCCTTGGGATCGTTCTGGGATCGGTTTTCGGTAGGGAGCGGGACTCCGAAACGCCGCGCGAGTAACTCGGCGGCGTCCCGGAATCCTACACTTTCGTACAGTTGGACAAACTTGAAGACGTCGCCGCCTGCCTGACAGCCGAAGCAGTAGAAGAGCTGGCGGGACGGATCGACACCGAACGACGGGGTCTTTTCTTCATGGAAGGGACAGAGCCCCTTCAAGCGGGATCCACTCGCCTTGAGCGGTACGTACTCCGACACGACCTGAACCAGGTCCGCCGCTTCACGCACGGTCTCTACGAAGTCTTTTGAGTACGGCGCACCCAAGTGAATCCCGAAGAGCTGCTAGCCGTTAAACTTGCGCTCTTGTGCCAACCGCTTGAGCAGCTTCTTGCGTGCGGCCAAAGTCTTGCGCTTCTTGCGCACACTCGGCTTCTCGTAGTGCTGTCGCTTCTTGATCTCCGTCAAGATTCCCGACTTCTCGCACTTACGCTTGAAGCGCTTCAAGGCATTGTCGAGGCTCTCGTCCTCGCGCACCTTGATCAGCGGCATTGCGTCATCACCCCGCTTTCATCGCCGTGACAGGAACCCATATGGGCCCGTTGTTGCTGTTGGTAAACCCCAATCATAGAACACCAACCGCGACTCCGGCAAGGCCAGGGGCTGGTCGTGACCCTGGTCCCGCCTCTGTTCCAGGCGACGAAAGTACCCTTAGTTCGTTCGGCTGGCGCTTCGGGGTCTTGGAGAGGCTAGCTCTTATATATGAGCAGCTATCGAACACGAGTTCGAAGGGCCCCGGTCGGCCGCCCGTGTATTTATGGCGTTGTCGAAAAAGTGTCAACATTTTTTGGCCATTTCTTCGTTATCGTGCGGTGCATATGCAGATCTACACGAATTTTAAGAAATTGCCAATGTCTACGTTTGTCGGACTGGGCGGGTGACCAGGGCTATCGAGGGGTTTTGGCCCGCCCTGACGCGCTTTTTCGTTTTCTGGCCATGGTGGGGGTCGTCAGCGCCCTGGACCCTCTGCCGGGGCCGCGATTGATCATCGCCGCGGCGTAGCCGGCGCCGAAACCGTTGTCGATATTCACCACCGTGACCCCGGATGCGCAGGCGTTGAGCATGGTCAGCAGCGCCGCCGGACCCTGGCCACCGGCGCCGTAGCCCCCGGCGCTGGTCGGGACCCCGATGACCGGGCAGTCGCCGAGGCCGGCGACCACCGCCGGGAGCGCCCCGTCCATTCCGGCCACCACGATGGCGACCCGGGTGCCGTCCAGCACCTTGCGGCGGCGCAGCAGACGGTGGAGCCCCGCGACCCCGACGTCGTAGATCCGCTCGACCTGGTTCCCCAGGGCCTCGGCGGTAACGGCGGCCTCCTCGGCCACCGGCTGATCGGCGGTGCCGGCGGAAAAGACCGTCACCCCCGGCCGGCCCTTGCGGCGGCGGCCTTGGCGGATCACCACCGCCCGGGCCTCCTCGTGGAACTCCGCCCGGGGGTGGCCTTCGACCAGGGCCTCGAACACCGGGCGGTCGACCCGGGTGACCAGCACACTCTGCCCCGCCTCGGCCAGGCGGTCGGCGATGCCCCGGACCTGCTCCGGCGTCTTGCCCTGGCCGAAGATCACCTCGGGAAAGCCCCGGCGCACCGCCCGGTTGAGGTCAACCTGGGCATAGCCCAGATCATCGATCGGGGCATGGCGCATCTGTTCAAGCGCCTCGACGACTCCGAGTTTCCCCCGGCTCACCTTCTCGAGCAGGCGGCGCAGCTGGTCCCGTT
>CAZBZH010000267.1:0-6231 GCA_964496265.1 uncultured Acidobacteriota bacterium
CTGGGCCTCGGCGGCCTGGGACATCATCGCGCCCATGGCCATGCCCATCATCGCGCCGACACCCGCCTGGAACTCCGCCTCGCTGCTGGCGTTGAGCAGCGAGTCGACGGCACCGTCGACCATCGAGATCTGCATCAACAGCTTCTGTTTCTGTTGCTCATCGGTGCTTCCCGAGAACTCGGCGATCTTCTGCCGCGTCTCGGCCATTTCCTTGTCCCAGTCGTTGGCCATCTCGGCGCTGACCCAGTAGCCCTCGACCCGGACGTAGTCCTCTTCCTTGACCGGCTTGCCGGGCACCTCGACCTTGACCCGGGCGGTGTCGCCGTCGGAGGAGATCACCGTGGCCTTGGTCTGGGCCAGGTTGTTCATCTCGGTGCGGAAGGAATCCTCGGGCGTTAGCGCCGAGGCCTTGGCGATCTCGTTCATCAGCTCATGGCCGGTGCCCGAGAGGAAGTCGTGAACGTCCATCTCCGCCATCTGCTCGAGATTGCCCAGCTCACTGTTGACCACCACCGAGAAGATCCCGACCACCGAATCCCAGTTCTCGTCGATGTCGCCCATCTGCTCTTTCTGCTGGGCCACCATCGGGTGGTTGAGAATGAACTCACGCTTCTCGTCGAGCAGGCGGGAGACCTTGCGGATCACACCGAAGCTCTTGTTCCAGAGTTCCGGGTCGGCGTTGGCCGCGGCCTCCTGGATCAAGCCGTTGATATCTTCGCGGTAGCTCGGGGGCAGCGACTCCCAGAGCACCTGGGGGCGATTCTCCGAGAGCCCCTTGGCGACCCGGATCACCGCCTCGTCGGCGGTCTCCGCCGGAGCCACGCCCTTGGCGGAGTTGGAGCCCGAACAACCGAGCAGGGTCAGCACCAGCGCACACGCAGCGGCCAGTGCCGCAGCCTTCGCGTACCGATTCATCAAGGCCTCCTACCCCCCGGACATGCGGTCGAATTCGACGTGAAACTTAAGGTGGCTCCGGCGCCGATACCAGCCGGCGGCCGGATCACGTTTCCGAAACGGGGAGGCCCCGCCGGTTGGGCCTTTGCGGAAAGTGTCGCCTTTCGCGACACGCCCGACCAGCACGTGCTTTACAGAACTTTACCCAGATCCATGGACCGGAAACGGCCCCCCGCAGTACGCTCACGGCGATGACTTCAGGGGCTCACCAACCGCGGATCCTCATGATAGAGGACGACGCCCGGCTCTCCGCCATGGTCGCGGAATACCTGGGAGGCAACGGCCTCGAGGTCCAGGTCTGCGGCACCATCGCCGAGGGGGTCGCTGCCCTGGATCCCGATCGGCACGATGCGCTGATCCTCGACGTGATGCTTCCCGACGGCGACGGCATGGACCTCTGCCGCAAGCTTCGTTCCGAGAGCGCCATCCCGATCGTGATGCTGACCGCCCGGGGAGACGAGGTCGACCGGGTCATCGGCCTGGAGCTGGGTGCCGACGACTACCTGCCCAAGCCCTTCAGCCCCCGGGAACTGCTGGCCCGGCTGCGGGCGGTATTGCGCCGGGGCGCCATTGAGCGCAAGCCGTCGCGGATGATCCGCATCGGCGCCCTGGAGATCGACGCCGACGCGCGCACGCTGTTGCTCGACGGCGAGCCCAGGAACCTCACCTCGTTCCAGTTCGATCTGCTGTGGGAGCTGGCCAGCAACGCCGGCCGGGTGTTGTCCCGGGAGCAGCTGATGAACTCCCTGCGCGGCGAGTCGGTGGGGCCCTTCGACCGGGCCATCGATGTCCATGTCTCGCGGATTCGCCAGGCGATCGAGTTGGACGCCAAGCAGCCCAAGCGCCTGATCACCGTGCGAGGGGTGGGCTACGTGCTGGCTGCCGATGCCGGGGGCGAGGACTGATGCGCCGTTTTTACCTCCAGATCTACCTGGGCATCGTCGGCATGGTCCTGCTGCTGGTGCTGGTGGCGCTTGCGCTGTGGGATCTCAATCCGCTGGAGGATGCCGAGGAGCGCTACAGCCTGGAGACCCTCCGCGGGATCGGCGAAGCGCTGTCGCCGCCGCTCGAAGCGGGCCCCGAGGCGCTGCGCGCCGCGCTGGATCCGCTGCTCTCCCGCATCGATCTGGATCTCACGGTTTACGGTCCCGACGGCGAACTCCTGGCCCAGTGGGGGGCGGAGGCCCTGCCGGTGCCCGAGCCGGAGAGCGGCGTCGACCACTGGCAGAACGAGCTCTCCTTCCAGCGCATCTTCGCCGTGCGGCTCGCCGACGGTCGTTGGTTCGTTGGACGACCCAGTGAGCCGATTCCCGAAGGGGACTTCGCGGCGGTGGTGTTGCTCGTGATCCTGGTCGGGGTCTCGGTCGGCGCGTATCCCTTCGCCCGGAGTTTGACCCGGCGGCTGGAACGCCTGCGCCGGGAGGTGGATAGCCTCGCTGCGGGCGATCTCTCGGCCCGGGTGCCGATCGAGGGGAAGGACGCCATCGCCGATCTGGCCCGTTCGCTGAACCAGACCGCATCGACCATCGAGTCCCTGGTGCAGGACCAGCGGCGCACCCTCGCCGCCGCGTCCCATGAGCTGCGCTCGCCGTTGGCGCGACTGCGGGTCGCCGTGGAGCTGATGTCCGAGGAGCCCCGGCCGGAGTTGCTGGAAGGTGCCCGGGTGGACCTCAGGGAGCTCGACGAATTGATCGGCGAGATCCTGCTGGCCAGCCGCCTCGAACAGGAGCGCTGGGCCGATCGCTTCGAGTCGGTGGACCTTCTCGGAGTCGCCGCCGAGGAGGGTGCCCGGGTCGGCGCCGAGGTGCAGGGAGACTCGGTGTCGCTGTCCGCCGAGCCGCGGCTGGTGCGCCGGGTGCTGCGCAACCTGCTGGAGAACGCCCGCCGTCACGGAGGCGAGTCGGAGGTGGCGGTGCACATCGCCGGCTACTCCGGCGAAAGCGGCCGCATCGAGGTCGCCGATCGCGGCCCGGGCGTCCCCGAGGCCGACCGGGAGAAGATCTTCGAGCCGTTCTATCGCGCCGAGGGTTGGTCCGAAGGGCAAGGGGGCGGCGTCGGTCTCGGCCTGGCGCTGGTGCGGCAGATTGCCCGGCGCCACGGCGGAGACGCGGTCTGCCTGCCCCGGGACGAAGGGGGCAGCCGCTTCGTCGTGACCCTGCGCAACCAGGATGCCCAGCCTGCCTGATCGCCCGGACACCGGCGTTCCCGCCGGGGCCAGTTCTGCTTTGCACAACTTTACGAAGCGGTCGTAAGCGGGAAAACCCCCGGAAGTAGCTTGACCGTGCCCCCCTTCGCAGCGGTGTGCTGCGGGGTTGCACAGAGGAGCTACCCGATGGATCGCCTGCTTGTCTTCTGCCTCTTCCTCGTGTTGCTCGCGTCGGCTTCCGCCGTCCTTGCCGATGACGACCCTACGGGGAGCGTGCTCGTGACCGTCTCCGATGCGGACGGCTCTCCCGTCGCGGGCGCGGTGATCTCCAGCGTCGGCGTCTCCGATGTGGTCACCGATTCCCTGGGCCAGGTGCGTATCGACGGCATCCGGGTCGGCGAACGGGAGGTGCGGGCGGTCAAGGGGGGCTACCGTCTGACCGCGGTGACGGTGCTGATCGTCGAGGGGCAGCTGGCCCAGGTCGAGATCGTGCTCGAACCGGTGGTGATCGCCCTCCGCGAGGTGGTGCTGGCCTCGGGCTACTCGATCGGCAATCCGGGGGAGTCCACCTCGGGGACGACGCTGGATCGCGAGACGATCTCCCGCATCCCGGCCTTCGGCGAGGACATCTATCGCTCGGTGGCGGCATTGCCCGGGACCTCCAGTTCGGACCTCTCCTCCCGCTTCAACGTGCGCGGCGGCCTCGACCGGGAGAACCTGGTACTGCTCGACGGGCTGGAGCTCTTCGACCCGTTTCACCTGCAGGACTTTCAGGGAGTGTTCAGCGTCGTCGACCCGGGCATGCTGCGCGGTGTTCAGCTGGTCACCGGCGGCATGCCGGTCGAGTTCGGCGATCGCTCCGCCGGCGTGCTCAGCCTGGAATCGGTCGAGCCGACGGCGAAGCAGACCGAGCTCGGCGTCAGCTTCAGCAACCTGTGGGCGCGCAACCAGGGCACCTTCCAGAACGGCAAGGGGGGCTGGGCGGTCTCGGGACGCCGGGGCTTCCTCGACCTGGTGCTGGAGCTGGCCGGCGACGACGGGGGCGGTGAAGGCGAGGGGGAGGGGGACAGTGCCCCTTCGCCGGAGTACTGGGACTTCTTCGGCAAGGTGCGGCTGGAGGCCTCGCCGACCAACATCTGGACGATCAACGTGCTGGGCGCCGGCGATTCGCTGGTGTCGATGGAGAACGAGGCCAACGAGATCGAGGACAACGACACCCGCTACGGCAACCGCTACCTCTGGGCCAACAACCGGCGGGTGGCCGGCGGCGGCTCGGTGTTCCTCGAATCGACCTTCTACGCCGGACGGGTCGACCGGGATCGGCGCATCTTCGAGCAGGAGTTCGACGACATCGCCGAGGCCCGGGACGAGCGGACCCTCGACCTCTACGGCCTGTCCCACAAGGGGGTGTGGGAAACCTCCAACCGCAACTCGGTCAAGTGGGGCTTCGGCGCCCGCCGCTACCAGGCGGACTACAACTATCGCAACGATCTGGAGATCGTCAGCGCCATCGCCGACGTGCGCTTCGCCGAACCGGTGGGGATGTTCACCTTCGATCAGAACTTCGAGGGCACCACCTGGTTCGCCTTCGCCTCGGACCGTTTCCAGACCGGCCGGCTGACCACCGAGCTGGGCCTGCGTTTCGACCGGGACTTCCTCGAGGAGGATCTGATCGCGCCGCGGGTCAACCTGGTGTTCGACGGCGGCACGGCCGGTGAGTTCAAGTTCGGCGCCGGACGCTACTACCAGTCGCAACGCCCCAACGAACTGGATGTCCCCGACGGGGAGACCACCTTCTTCGAGAGCGAGGCGGTCGACGGGGTGTTCGCCGGCTGGAACAAGGAACTGCCCGGAGGCTACGGCCTGCGCGCCGAGGTCTACCAGCGAGAAACCGACAACCCGCGGCCGCGCTACGACAACCTGTTCTCGCCGTGGAACACCTTCCCCGAGGCGGCCACCGACCGGATCCGGGTCGCCCCCGACCGCTCCCGTTCCCGCGGGCTCGAGTTGCTGCTGGTCTCGCCGGGGCGGGGCAAGTGGGACTGGTGGGCCAGCTACACCTGGTCCGAGAGTATCGACGAGATCGGCGGACGGGATCAGCCGCGCTGGTTCGATCAACCTCACGCCGTGCGGGCCAACGTCAACTACAAGCCCAATCCGCGCTGGAACTTCAACGCATTGTTCAGCTGGCACACCGGCTGGCCGACGACGCCGGTCTCGGCGGTTTCGGAACCCGACGGCCAGGGAGGCCTGCGGATCGTGCCGGTGATCGCTGAGTTCTACTCGGAGCGGCTGTCGGACTACCACCGGATGGATCTGCGCATCAGCCGGGTGGTGCCCCGGCGCAAGGGTTCGCTGCGCTTCTACCTCGACCTGCAGAACGCCTACAACAACGCCAACCCCCGGGGCATCGAGTACCCGGACAGTGCCTTCATGCTGCAGCCCGACGGTTCCGTCAACGTCGTCGGGCAACAGGAAGACTGGCTGGGGCTACTGCCCTCCTTCGGCTTCAACTGGACGTTCTAGGCGGGGGCGAGATCGCCGGCGAGGCTCGCGGGCGTCGGTCGCTGGCTACTGGCGCCCGCCGCGCATGCGGCGGATGGCGTCGGCCAGGGTCGGGTTGAGCGGGATGCCGCGGCGGGACATCTCGTCGACGGTGCGCATGGCGTCCCGGACCTGCCGGCTATTGAGCGCCGCCCGCAGGTAGTTGTTCCAGATGGCGGGATCGACCGCGCCCTGGCGGATCGCCTCGCGGAAGGCGTCGGCGCTCTCGTCGAAGCGCTCCTGTTCGTAGAGCAACGTGCCCAGCTCCCCGTGGGCTTCGATCAGTTTCGGCGCCAGCTCGATCGCCTTGCGCAGCGACTTCTCGGCGGACTCCACGTCGCCGGATTGTTTCAGCGCCAGGGCCAGATCCAGGTGGCTGTAGGGATACCCGCCGTCCAGTTCCAGCGAGCGGCGGTAGGCGGCGATCGCCTTGCCGCTCTTGCCCTGGCCGCTCCAGGCGGCGCCGATGTCGGCGTGCCCCATGGCCTCGCCGCGCAGGTAGATCGACTCCATCACCGGCAGCCGGGTGTAGGAGATCGTCGCCACCAGCAGCACGACGGCGCCCAGGCCGAGATGTTGCGGGCGTA
>CAZBZH010000268.1:0-6224 GCA_964496265.1 uncultured Acidobacteriota bacterium
ATATGGCAGGGAAATGGTTCCCTGTGGCTGCACCTCGATGATGTCGCCGAACTTCACAATCTCCGGGTTGATAGAGAGCAAGATGCCTTCCCTGAAGACCCGCTCGTAGGTGCCGTTTTCCAGCAGTGAGCGGATCAGCGTCAGATCGGCCTGGTTGCCGGCGGGCTGTCCGTCCACCGGTGCGGTCCACCAGCAAAGCGCCACCAGCGCCGCCGCGGCCAGCCACAGGCCGGGGCGAAGAACCTGCCTCGAATCCATCTCGAGGTTTCTCACGAGACACCTCCCATGGCGGCAACCGCCGCTGCCGTCTCGGTCTCGCCGTCGAGGCCGTACTTCTTCAATTTCGCGTAGAGGGTGCTGCGGTGAATTCCGAGCCGTTGAGCGGCGAGCTTCTTGTTGCCGTCCGCTCCGCGCAACACCTCGACGATGCGCTCCCGCTCGAGATCCTGCAGCGACCCGCTGCTCGAGCGGGTCGAGTCCTTGCGCCGCATCCCGTCGGGCAGATCCTGCTCCTCGATCACCGGGCCGCGGCTGAGCACCACCAGACGCTCGACCACGTTCTCCAGCTCGCGGATGTTGCCGGGCCAGGCATAGCTGCAGAGCCCGTCAAGGGCCTCGGGGGTCAGCCCCCGGACTTCGCGCCCCAACTTCTCCGCGCTGCGCAGCACGAAGTGCTGGGCCAGGGCCGGGATGTCGTCGGCACGGTCGCGCAGGGGCGGAAGATGCACCGGGATGACGTTGAGCCGGTAGAACAGATCACTGCGGAACTCGCCGCGGAGCATCGCCTCCTGCAGGTTCCGGTTGGTCGCGGCGATCAACCGCACGTCGGTCTCGAAAGTTTCCTCGCCGCCGACCCGCTCGTAGACCCGTTCCTGCAGCACCCGCAGCAGCAGGAGCTGGGTCGCCGGAGAGATGTCTCCGATCTCGTCCAGCATCAGGGTTCCCCCCTGGGCCAGCTCGAAACGGCCGCGCTTGAGTTTGGCCGCACCGGTGAAGGCGCCCTTCTCGTGGCCGAACAGTTCGCTGTGCAGGACGCCCTCGGAATAGACCACGCAGTTGGCGGTAACGAAGGGACCGCCCTTGCGCATCGACGCCTCGTGTATCGCCTGGGCGGCCAGGCCCTTGCCGGTGCCGCTCTCTCCGGTGAGCAGCACCGTCGAGTCGGTGCGCGCGACCTCGCGCAGGGTCTCGACCACCCCGCGCAGCGTGGGAGACACCCCGACGAACTTTTCGAAGGGGTCGACTCCATCCAGGCGACGACGCAGTTCCTCGACCTGCTGCCGCTGGCTCTCGAGCTGCTCGGACAGCTTGCGCCGTTCGGCGCCCTGCTCGCGCACGCGGCGCGCGCGTTCGGCCAGCTCGGCCAGCCGTTGGGGCTCCACGGGCTCCAGCAGGAAGTCCCACGCCCCTTCGCGGAAGGTCTCGATGATCGCCTGGGCCGGGACCTGATACCCGACCATGGTCACCAGCAGCGACCGGTGGCGCTCCTTGACCCGTCGCAGAGCATCGGGGCCGCCCCCTTCGAACAGGTGGTCCAGCACCAGCAGATCGTGCACATCCCGGGCGAGCTGCTCGTAGAGCACGCCGGTGTCCCGCACCCACTGGGCGGTGCAGCCGGCATCCTCCAGGGTTCGGACGAGACGCTGGCCGCGCTCCTCGACCGGGGATGCAATCAGGATATTGGGAAAGCTCAAGGCACACCTCTCCAGCCGTCCGCGGTGGTGTCGTCTGTGTCGGGCGGTGGTGTCGCAAAATCCTGCAAGAACGGTTCCCGCAAAAACCGCGTCGAAAACCCCGAGAGACCTCATTTCTACGGGGTGTTGCGCAAACGGCTGTCACCCGGCGGGCAAAGCGCCGCCACTGGGCGTCATGGCCCGTTTCGTAACTACCGATTCTGTCGGTGGAAAGGGCCGACAACGCCCCGGGAGAGCCATCCAGAGCTAGCCATCCGGGGCGCACGAGGGCCCGAAACGAGGCGGCTGCCCGGGTCAGATTCTAGGGGGAGGGAAAGATGGCGTCCCCAACGGGATTCGAACCCGTGTCGCCACCTTGAAAGGGTGGTGTCCTAGGCCGACTAGACGATGGGGACGCACTGTTTTCGCCACGATACGGCGGGAGCCGTTCGCGACGAGCCGGGAGTGTAGCGAAAACCCACCCCCTGTTCAAGCTCATCCGGTGTTGATCCGGTGTTGATCCGGTTCCCGGGGGGTGGTGAGCCGTGCTGGGCTCGAACCAGCGACCCTCAGCTTAAAAGGCTGGTGCTCTACCAACTGAGCTAACGGCCCACATCTCCCGGAAGAGCCGCATGCTAGTCGCCCCGACGGCGGTTCGCAAGGGTCTCGGCGCGGGATTCTGCCGCCGCCTACCGCTTCCCCGCGTTCTCGTGCTTGACCAGCGCCCGGACCTCCTCGACGGCCGGGGACCAGGCCTTGGCGTAGCGGACGTAGAAGATCGCGTTCTTGCGCTCCATCTCGGCCCGCTCGCTGTCGCCGTCGGCCTCGTAAGCTTTCCACAGCCAGTAATGCACGAAGAACTCGGTGGAACGCTGGCCCAGCAACACCGCATTGCCCAGAGCCTCGCGCAGCTCGGCGATGGCCTCGGCGGGCCGGCCGAGAGCGATCATCAGATCGGCGTAGAGGCTGCGGAAGCTCGTCAGCGACGAGTGGCCGCTGTCCTTGCACTCCTGCATCATCTTCAGGCAGATCTCGAGCGCCTCGTCGCTGCGCCCCAGGCGGTGCAGACACTGGGCCCTTGCCCCGATGCACATCAGTCGATTCTTGCCGTCCGCCGAGTCTCCGTACAGCTCGATGGCCCGCTCGATCTCGGCCAGGGAGGCCTCGTACTCACCTGCGTCCTGAAGGGACATGCCCAGTGAATGCCTCGCGCGGGCTTCGTCCTGGGAATTGCCACTGTCCGCTGCCAGGCGCGTCGCCTCCCGGATGCTCGTGCGCATCTTCGCCGGCGAGGATCCCCGGGACAGCGCGATGCTCATGAAGTGCGCCCCCTCGGCGCCCCAGTAGCTGGCCCCGAGGATCAGCATGTGCGGGTGCCGCCAGGCGGCGGGCTCGTCGCGAGCGACCTGCTCCATCACGAAACGTCCCAGATCCCGATACCCGATACGCATGCTGTGGATGGCGAAATCGAGCATCGCCCCGTGGTAGGCATCCGGCTCATCGGTGGCCGGGTCGTAGCGCATGATCGCCGCCAGGGCGTGGGCCGCACCCTGGGGGTAGTCGCCGGCGAGAAACAGCCGGATCCCTTCATCCCGCAGTTGCTGGATGCTCTCCCCCTCGGGCAGCGTGCCGCAGAGCCGTTCGATCTCGACCAGCTCGGTGACCAGGGTCGGCGACACGTCGTATAGCGACAGCAGGCTCTGCAGCCGTCGCACGCCGGGATCCAGCTTGCCCTGCTCCACCCGGGCCAGGGTCGAGGCCGGGAACGGCTCCCCGCGCTGGCTCATCGTTTCCGAGACCTGGCGCAGGGTGTAGCCGTGGCGGGTGCGCTCCCTGCGCAGCAGCCGGCCCACGAGGACGGACGGTCTTGTCGGTGCGGTTCCCATGTTTATACCCTTGAAGCTACGGGCCTGCTCGCCAAATAGCAATCATTTCTGGACACGAGGGAACTTTGAACGTATGATCGCGCGTAGCCGGAGGGCACCCGGGGCCGCAGGCGAGGTGGACATTCGAACCTGCGGCTCCGGGGCTAGCCCCTTCCAGGTCCCACCCATAATTTTTGCAACTACCCCTCTACTAGCTGCACCTTTCATGGGCGAACGCGGCCCATACTAACGCATCCCGTGACATTTTGAGAACCAGGGGCGATAATTCGCACCTTTTTCGGTTTTGCCGCTAATCGCTCCCCTGGAGACTCAAATGTCCCGGATTCCCCTGGAAACATTCTTTCGAAAACCTGCCCGTAGCGCGGTGCGGCTGTCGCCCGACGGCACCGCGGTGGCCTATCTGGCCCCCTATGAGCGCCGAATGAACGTGTTCGTTCGCGATTTGGCCTCAGGCCAGGATACCCGCATCACCTCGGCGACCGACCGGGACATCGGCGGCCACGCGTGGGCCGATCCGCAACGGATCGTGTTCCTCCAGGACACCGGAGGGGATGAGAACTACCGGCTCTACGCCGTCGGGCGCGACGGCTCGTCACCGATCGAACTGACCCCCTTTCCCGAGGTCAAGTGCGGGCTGGTCGACGACCTCCCGGAACGGGACGACGAGATCCTGATCCAGATGAACCGGCGGGACCCTCAGCTCTTCGACGTCTACCGGCTGAACGTCTCCAGCGGCTCGATGGAGTGCATCGCGGAGAACCCGGGGAACGTGCAGCGCTGGATCACCGACCACGACGGGCGGCTGCGGGTCGCCGAAACCACCGACGGGGTGCGGACCGGCGTCCTCTATCGCGAGGACGAATCGGCCCCCTGGCGCGCGATCCTGGATCTGTCCTACCGGGAGACCGTGACTCCCCTGTTCTTCTGCTATGACCGGGAGGCGCTGTACGTCTCCTCTAACGTCGGCCGGGACAAGGCAGCCATCTTCGAGTTCGATCCGGTGCGCGCCGAGACTACCGAGTTGATCTTCGAGCATGAGCGGGTCGACGTATCCCATCTGCTGCACTCGAGAGCGCGGCGCTGCATCACCGGAGTCGCCTTCGAGGAAGACCGGGTGGACTACCACTTCTTCGACGCCGAGCGTGAGCGGAGGCAGCGGCGGATCGACCAGGCCCTGCCCGAGACCGACAACTCGATCGTCTCGACCAGCCGCGACGAGTCCCGGGCCGTGGTCCACGCCGGAGGCGACCGCTCCCGAGGCACCTACTACCTGTATGACGTCGCGCAGGACACCGTCGAGGAGCTGTTCGCCTCCTCCCCCTGGCTCGAGCCCCGGGACATGTCGCCGATGAAGCCGGTGCGCATCCCGACCTCCGACGGGTTCGTGATGCAGGGCTACCTGACCCGGCCCCGAGATGCCTCGGACCGACCCGCCCCGCTGGTGATGAACCCCCACGGAGGCCCCTGGGCCCGGGACTCCTGGGGCTTCAACCCCGAGGTGCAGTTCCTGGCCAACCGGGGCTACGCGGTGCTGCAGGTCAACTTCCGTGGTTCGGTCGGCTTCGGCCGCAAGTTCTGGGAGGCCAGTTTCGGCCAGTGGGGCCTCTCGATGCAGGACGACGTGACCCGCGCGGTGCAGTGGGCCATCGACGAAGGTATCGCCGACCCGAAACGGATCGCGATCTACGGCGGCAGCTACGGCGGCTACGCGGCGCTCAGCGGCCTGACCCGCACCCCCGATCTGTACGCCTGCGGAGTGAGCTACGTCGGCGTCTCCAACCTGTTCACCTGGATCGAAGCGTTCCCGCCCTACTGGAAGCCGTTCCTCGAGATGATCTACGAGATGGTCGGCCACCCCAAACGGGATGCCGAACGCTGGCGGGAGACCTCCCCCTTCTTTCAGGCGGATAAGATCCGGGTCCCGCTGCTGGTGGCCCAGGGATCGAACGACCCCCGGGTTCGCAAGGAAGAGTCCGACCAGATCGTCTCCGCCCTCCGGGAACGGGGCGTGGATGTCGAATACTTGGTCAAGGACAACGAAGGGCACGGGTTCCGCAACGAGGAGAACCAGTTCGAGTTCTACCGCGCGCTGGAAGCGTTCCTGGAGAAGAACCTGGCCTAGCGTCCGTTCGGCACGGCGGACGCAAGGCGCAGCACTAGGCGACCACCTCGGAGGCCAGCCAGGATCCGGGCCTGACGATGCTCTGCTCGCGATCCGGGCCGACGCCGATCATCGAAACCTCGGCACCGATGACCTCGCCCAGGCGGTCGAGGTAGCGCCGCGCGTTCTCCGGCAGGTCTTCCCAGTGGCGGACCCCGGTGGTGTCGGTGGCCCAGCCGGGCAGGGTCTCGTAGACCGGCTCGATGCGGTCCCCGGCAGCGGCCGATGCCGGCGGGGTGTCGATGGTCTTTCCGTCCAGGCGATAGCCGACGCAGATGTGCAGCTCGTCAAAGGCGTCAAGGACGTCCATCAGCGAGATGCACACGCCGTCGAACCGGTTCAGCCGATTCGAGTAGCGCGCGGCGATTCCATCGAACCAGCCGCAGCGCCGCGGCCGGCCGGTGGTCGTGCCGAACTCCTTGCCCCGCTCACGGATCAGATCGCCGAGTGGCTCGTCGATCAACTCGGTGGGCATCGGCCCGCTGCCGACCCGGGTGGCGTAGG
>CAZBZH010000269.1:0-6219 GCA_964496265.1 uncultured Acidobacteriota bacterium
CGGGCCAATCGATGCGAAGCCGCTCGGCGCCGCTCGCCGGATCCAACGCCAACAGCGTCCCCTGCTCCAGCAGCACCAGCAGCAGCTCCCGCCCATCGGCGCGGAAGTCGGTGACCGATCGAATACCCGGCGAGGCCACACCGAAGCCGGAGAGCCCCGCGGGCTGGACCAACCAGCCCGAGTTGTCGCCGGCCAGCGGCCCCTTGCGTTTCTTGCCCTGGCGGTCGAAGGCCTGAAGCACACCGTCGAGGGACAGCGTCCAGATCGTCGGATCCTCCGCGGGTCCGTCCACCAGCAGCGAGCGGAAGCCGTTCCCCTCGACCACCGGGCGCAGCCGGGTGCCTTCCATGTCCGAGGCCATCAGGCCGGCGGAGGTCGCCAACAGCAACTCGCCGGGTCGACCGGCGGCGGGATGCAGACTCGCGATGTCGAACGCACTACGGGGCGCCTGCCATTCGCTGAACGCGCCGCGGGAGGGGCTGAACACCGTCACCCGGTCGGAGCCCGGACGGTGGCCGATCAACTCGCGGGTGCCGTCGCCGTCGAGATCGAGAGCGCGCAAACCGCTCATCCCGCTCGGCGCGCGGAATCGGCCGCGCACGGCGCCGTCCCCCTCGACCATGGCCATCGTGCCCCCGCGCAGAACCGTGAACGGCTGCGCGCCCGTGTGTCCGTCCGCGGGACCCAGGTCCTGCACCGGCATGCGGCCGGTCCGCGTCCAGTGCGCCTCGACCTTGCCGCGGCGCACATCGGCGACCCGCACCGGGCGGACATTCGGGTCCTTGCCGGCGAGGACACCACTGATCGCCTGTCCCAGCTCGACCTCGAGGCCCTCGCGGTAGCCATTCCAGCGCCGGCGAATCTTCCCCTCGGCATCGACCAGCATCAGGGTCGGCAGATTGCGCACCTGAAGCACCCGGTCCAGTTCCCGGCTGTAGCGGCCGACTTCCAGGGGCAGCCCCAGCCGCTCGAGGAACATGCGGATCGTCTCGTCCTCTTCCTGTGCGTTGACCGCGATGAGCCGCACGCCCCGGTCCCGGTAGTGCTTCTCGACCTCGTGGAGGAGAGGCAACTCCTTGACGCAGGGAGCACACCAGGTGGCCCAGAAGTCGAGGATCAGCGCCGGGGGCAGTTCCCCGGAGGTATCGAACTCTCCCCCCTCGAGCAGCGAGATCCGCGTGCCCGGCAGGCGCGGCAGCCAGGGGTCGGCGGCGAGCGGACGGGACGGCCCATCGGCCGACGGGCCCAGCGGCACACTCCAGGCGAGGGAGTCGTCGTGATACCAGGAAAGGGTCGCGGGAGCCGCGAGGATCGGGGCGGTAGCGCAGAGAGCCAGCGCACCGGCGGCGAGGAACCGGAGAATCTTCATCGGTGTCAGTCTACGCGGCTGCGGGTGGCGGCGCACACCGCCCCCGCGGAGGCCACGGACAGGTCACCGTGGCGGGCAGCCCCGGCAGCGGGGCCACGGCTGGAGGCCGGAGGAAGCTAGGCTTCCTGGGCGCGCCAGCGAGCGTAGATCTCGAACGCCTTGGCGCTCTCGATCTCCACGAACTTGCGATAGACCTTCTGACGGATGGTGTCGATCTGGTAGACACCGTCATCCGACTTGAACGAGACCATCTTCGCCTGAATTTCCGAGTCCGAAGCCTTACGCCGACGAGCCATGGGGCAGCCTCCTCCGTTCACTCCATGTCAGGTTGCGGTAAGAAGAGAGTCAAGACTCGTACCAACTCCCTGCCACTGGATTGAGGCGCGGATTCCCGGTGAAAAACGAGGCTTACGATTCCGGAATCGAATCCTGTCACCCGCTAATCGCCTCGCTTTTGCCCAAAATGACTCGGCCACACTGGCGGAGTTTCCATTAACTCGGCCAGAAAGGCAGACCGTCGCGCGCGAGCGCACTATAATAAGGTCCGTGTTCTCGCTGCCCCCATCGCGAACGCCGGGAGCCTCCCGCCGGACGGATCGTCTCCCATGACCGCCAGCCCCGAGAATCGGCGTTTGCTGCTGGTCGACGGCCCCGGGATCGAGGGCATGACCGACAGCCTGAACCGCCTGGGCTACCCGGCCACCCTGGCCGCGGGGATCGAGGACGCCCGGCACCTGCTGCACCGGGACCAGCCGGACGCGCTGATGATCGGGGTCGACGCCCTGAGAGCCCCGATGGCGGTCGCCTCCCTGCGCGAGGCGTCCCCCGGCACCGCGCTGCTGATCCTCACCGCCCCGGCGCAGGTCACCGAAGCGTCCCGCCTGCTGAGAGAAGGAGCCGACGACTACCTGCTCCTGCCCCCCGACGACCACGAACTGCGCGTGCGGCTCGGCCGGATTCTCGACCGCCTGGATCTGGATGACCGCATCGCCTTCTTTCGCGACCAGTTGACCAAGGGGGACAGCCGCACCCTCGAGGCCCGCTCCCCCGCCATGCAGCGGGTCACCGCCCAGATCGGCCGGGTGGCTCCGATGCGCTCCACGGTGCTGATTTCCGGCGAGAGCGGCGTGGGCAAGGAGCTGGTCGCCCGGTTGATCCACCTCAACTCTCCGCGGCGGGACCAGGCGTTCATCGCCCTCAACTGCGCCGCCATGCCGGGGAACCTGATCGAATCGGAGCTGTTCGGGCACGAGAAGGGTGCGTTCACCGGAGCTCACGCCCGGAACAAGGGGAAGTTCGAGATCGCGCACCGGGGCACGCTGTTCCTCGACGAGATCGGCGAGATGGACATCACGACCCAGGCAAAACTCCTGCGCGTCCTGGAACAGCGGGAGTTCATGCGGGTCGGCGGCGACCGCAGCGTGCGGGTCGACGTGCGCCTGATCGCGGCGACCAACGCGGTGCTCGAGCGATTGGTCGCGCAGAATGCCTTCCGCCGCGACCTCTACTACCGGCTGAAGGTGGTCACGATCCAGGTGCCGCCGCTACGGGAGCGCGCCGACGACGTTCCGACCCTGGTGCACACCTTCCTCGAGGAACTCGCCCGGACCAACGGTGTTCCGCGCAAGGAGATCAGCGAGGAAGCCTTGCAGCAACTGACCCGCTACCACTGGCCGGGCAACGTGCGCGAACTCAAGAACCTGATCGAGAGTGCTCTGGTCTCGGTTCCGGGCACCACCATCGGGCTCGACGACCTGCCGGCGCAGGTCACCCGCGCCGAATCCGGCGAAACGCCCCGTACTGGGCGTCCGGTGGCAGGAACGAGCCTTGCGGAGATGGAGCGGGCGTTGATCGAGGCCACGCTCGAACACACCGGAGGCAACCGCACGCACTCTGCGATGCTGCTCGGCATCGGCGTGCGCACGCTGCAGCGCAAGATTCAGAGCTACGGCATCGAGATCGCCTCGACCCGGCGTCGTCCGCGCAAACCGAGGTCGACCGACTGACGCTTCGAGCTGTCGACGACGGTCGTTCGCGCGTCGATCGCACTGCGACGTTGAATCACATCGAAGATCACGCACAGGAATTCGTGTGTTTTAGTCTTGACACCACAAAGCGCATATCTATATTCGACGATGTGATAAGTCGCATTGTGCGACATGGAAGGAGGTGAAAGGTAATGGCAGTTCGCAAGAAGGCTACGAAGAAGAAGGCCGCCAAGCGCAAGACCACCAAGCGCAAGGTCGCCAAGAAGAAGACCGCGAAGCGCAAAACCACCAAGAAGAAAGCAACCAAGAAGAAGACCGCCAAGCGCAAGGTAGCGAAGAAGAAGACGGCGAAGCGCAAGACCACCAAGAAGAAGGCAACCAAGAAGAAGACTGCGAAGCGCAAGACCGCGAAGAAGAAAGCTACCAAGAAGAAGACGGCCAAGCGCAAGACGACGAAGCGGAAGACCACCAAGAAGAAAGCCACCAAGAAGAAGACCGCTAAGCGCAAGACGGCCAAGCGCAAGACCACCAAAAAGAAGACCACCAAGCGCAAGACCAGCAAGAAGAAGTAAGAGACTTCCGGGGGGGTGCCGACTTCCTCGGCGCCCCCACTCTTTTCCCACCCGCAGACAGCCCCCCGCCTCGCAGACAGACCTCGCCTCGCAAGCGATCGACCATTCGTCGATCAGCCCCTCAAAAAGCTCGAAATTTCCAGGAATTCGGCAGGTATGCGGGGAACCGCGCCCTCTCGCCGTTGCGGCGCGCCCCTTCGCGCGGCGCTGTGAGCCGGCTAGCGGCTCGGGGAGCGGGGGTCGGCTTTCGGCGTCAACTTCTCGGGCACGACGTCGTAGGGCACCGGCTCGGGGATCGGCTGCGGATCGCCGGATTTGAACACCCGCACCTTGTTGAGGATCACCGGCTCGACCGGGCGGCCGTTGGAGTAGGTCCGCGTCGAGGCGATCTGCTTGGCCACGGTCTTGCCGCGGACGACGGTGCCGATGCAGGGGTGGCGCCCGTTGAGGTAGGGCTCCGGCGAGACGGAGATGAAGAACTGGGCGCCGCTGATGCGGTTGAGCGAGGCGCGGGTCAGCCCCATCCGGTAGGGCTGGTCGAACTTCATCGGGCGGTCGACCTCCGGCGGGACGTAAAGCTTCGGAGATCCGTTCCCGGTGCCCGCGGGATCTCCCGCCTCGAAGCGAAGCGCGGTCTTGGCCCGGTGCACGATCAGGCCGTCGTAGTAGTGACTGGTCTTGGTCTCACCGCTGACCCGGTCGGTCCAGGCCAACTCGGCGTTGGCCAGTGCGGCGAAGTGGGCGACCGACTGGGGCGCCTGCTCCGGGTGCAGGAAGATCAGCATCTCGCCTAGCGACGTTTCGATCCGGGCGTACCAGCCCTCGGGCAGCGGGTCGCGGGCGAAGGGATCGGCCTGGCCGTAGGCGAGAGAGGCTCCGGCGATGAACATCAGCAGGATCGCGCTGAGACGCTGAATGCGGGTCATCGGGGCCTCCGGATCTGGGGAGTCGCTGCTTGTCGTTGAACGGAGCCCCCGGCGTCAGCGCGGGGGCTCCGTTTCCGGATCGCGGGATTTACTCGATGATCGTGGCTTTTTTGATGTAGTCGAGCTTGGGGAAGTTGTTGATCAGGTAGTCGTTGCCCTTCGAGGCGATCTGGCCCTGGCCCGGACCGCGACCCCGCGGAGCGCCTTCGCCGTAGCCGCCGTACAGCGCCTTGACCACTTCCATCCCTTCGCTGACCTTGCCGAAGGCGGAGAAGCCCATGCCGTCCAGCCGCGAGTTGGCCTCGAGGTTGATGAAGACCTGGGTCGTGCGGGAGTTCGGACCACCCTTGGCGTAGGTGATGTAGCCCTTCTCGTTGCCCTGAAGGACCGGCTCATCCTTGATCGGGGCGCCACGCCAGGCGGCGGTGACGTCGGGATCGCCGTGCATGCCCCACTGAACCACGAAGCCCTTCAGCACGCGGAAGAAGCGGGTCTCATCGTAGAAGCCGTGCTTGACCAGGGTGTAGAAACGGTCGGCGCCCAGCGGGGACCACTCACGGGTCACCTCGATCACGAAGTCACCCTTGCTGGTCTCGAACTTGGCCTTGTAGGTCGCCGGAGCGGTCTCGCTGACGGCCGCCGGGTCGAGCAACGGGTTGCCTTCACCGAAAGCGGCTCCGGACAGAGCCAGCAGGGTCAGCACACTCACAAGCACACCTCGCATGGATTTGCTCATCGATTTCCTCACGTACGGGGGTTGCTCACGTGGAACGCGAGCGGTGTTGGCTGGGGTTTCCAGTCGTCAAATCTGACGTCCCTCATGCTACGTCGTGGCCCCGCCGGCCGCAAGCGGGGGACCCCGGGGCCGGCGGCTGGCCCGACCGCAGACCGGAACCTATATTTCTGCCCTGCGGGCCCGGATTCAGCCGCCTAACCTCAATACGGAGAATACGTTGCCTCAACTGGACGCCATGCTTCGTGCCCTGGCCGACAAGGGAGCCAGGGACCTCCTTCTCGCCGAGGGCATGCGCCCGACCTTCCGCTTCGCCGACGGGCAGAAGCCGGTCTCCCAGTCCGTGCTGAACCGGGCGCAGATCAGCGCCCTGGTCTCCGAGCTGGCCGACGACCAGTCCCGCCAGCGGCTCGCCGGCGGTGAATCGGTCACCTTTGTATATGCGCTGGGCGACGGGCTCACCTTCAGCTGTGAGATCGAGAACGGCGGCAGCTTCGCGGCCAGCATGCGGCGGGCGGGCAACGACTCGTCCAGCCAGCCCGAGCCGGCGATCGAGAGCGCGTCCTCGAGCCCGGCGATGAGCGCGGCCCCGGCCGCCTCCCCGGCTCCGGCGGCGGCGGCGGAACCGGCT
>CAZBZH010000270.1:0-6210 GCA_964496265.1 uncultured Acidobacteriota bacterium
GCATCAGCTTGAACGCCACCACCGTCAACACCGCGACCGGGATCGAGGTGCTGATCGTCAGCCCCGCCTTGAGCCCCAGGTAGGTATTGGCGAAGCCGAAGATCATCCCGAGCAGCGCCCCGGCAACGATCGCCTTGAGGGTGAACTCGGTCAGGCTCTGGCCGTGGGTAAAGGGGCGGTAGACCTCCCCCTCGGCGATCTGGTAGGCGTTGCGCGGAAGTTTGCGGTCGGACATCGTCTCCCCCGGAATCCGGCCTGGCACGGGTCGCTCACCTTATCACGCAAAACCGCTCGAGCAGCCGTGCGCGAAGCCGGTCAGGCGGCGGGCGGCGGGCATCTCTTGACAATTACGAAATCGGAACCCACGTTCTGCCCAGATCGGCGCGCGCCGGGTAAATCGGCGCCGCCCAACCTGTTTAGATCAGGGGGAAAACCGTGCAACCGAGCCAGCAGACCGACAACCGCGGCGTGTGTATCCGGACCATCGACGGCGCCGTGCATGGCGTCCTCTCCGTCGCCCCGACCCTGCGCACTCTGGACGACCTGAACTTCATCTCCAAGGCGTTCGTGCTGCTGCACCAGGCGAACTCCGGCGCCACCGGCTGGGATCTACCCGACGGGCCGATGGCGATCAACAAGTCGTCGATCCTGTTCGTCGTCGAGGACCGGCCGCTGGAGCGGGGTCCGGCCCGCACCCTGGTGCAGCAGGCCACCGACAAGGTGACCCTGCGGGTCGGCGACTTCCTGCTGGAAGGCACCGTGACCTTCCCCGCCGGCGGCACCGCGCTGACCAGCCTGGACGCCGCGGCCCATCCCTTCGTCGCCCTGACCGACACCCGGATCCAGGGACCCGAGGGGGAGCAGCGGGCAAGTTTCGTCGCGGTCAACCGCCGCCATGTGACCGCCGCCACCGCCGCGTCTCTCGGCGCCGTCTCCGACGGACTGGACGCCGCCGCCGGCTAGTCGCGCCCGGGGCGCAACTCGTTGAAACCCAAACAGGCCTCCGTCGTTTAACCGGACACGGAGGCCGGTCGGCCCCTTCCGGGGGACCGACGGAACGAGGCCTCCGATGGAGGCCTCATGCGCACCGCGACCCGATGGACCCTTGGGCTGGTCCTGCTGACCGGCCTGACCGGCGTTCTGATCACCCCCCAGGCCGCCAGCGGCGCGGCCGAGGCCACCCGGACCGGCTCCCCGGCTCTCGAGCTTTCGAGCTGCAGCCCGCCCGGGAGCGGCGGCGACGCGCTCTGCGGCAGCCTGACCGTCTTCGAGGATCGGGCCGCCGGTGCGGGCCGGACCATCGATCTCAACATCCTGGTGCTCGAGGCGCGGGATGAGGCCCGGCCGGACCCGATCTTTTTTCTGCAGGGAGGCCCCGGCGGCGCCGCGACCCTGCTGGCACCGCTGTTCGCCAACTCACCCCTGCGGCGGGACCGGGACATCGTGCTGGTCGACCAGCGCGGCACCGGCCGCTCCAACCCGCTGAACTGCCCGGCGGAGTCGGTTCGCGATTCGGTCCGTGGGATGGCCTCCTTCGAACTAGAGATCGAGCCCTGTCTGAAACAACTTCAGGGGGATCCCCGCCACTATCTGACCACCACGGCGATGGAGGATCTGGACCAGATCCGCGCGGCCCTGGGTTACGAGCGCATCAACCTGATGGGCGGCTCCTACGGCACGCGAGCCGCTCTGGAGTATCTCCGCCGCTACGAGAGCCGGGTGCGCACCCTGGTGCTCCGGGGAGTGGCCGGTACGACGTTCGACCTCCCCCTGGGCTTCGGCGCCTCGAGTCAGGCAGCGCTGGATCATGTGCTGGACGATTGCCTGGCGGACGAGCGCTGCGGCAAAGCTTTCCCGGACGTGAGGCAACAGTTGACCGAGGTGCTGGCCCGGCTGGAGAAGAAACCGAGTACGGTGCGGGTCGACCTGCCCGGCGGCGGCAAGACCTCGATCACCGTCGACCGGGCGACCTTCGCCGTGGCGATCCACTACGCGCTCTACGGCTCGGGCACGGCGGCGGGGATCCCCCGCTACATCAAGCGAGCCCACGACGGGAAGTTCGTCGAACTGATCGAGTCGCTGGCGACCTTCGTTGCGTTGGTCGGCGGTCAGATCTCCGACGGCATGTTCCTCTCGGTGGTCTGCGCCGAGGACACGCCGTTCTTCACCGAGGACCAGGCCCGCAAGGCGGCCGCGAACACGCTGCTCGGCGCGGAGCTGGCGATCAACCTGAAGCAAGCCTGCAAGGACTGGCCTGTCGGCGAGCTCGCCGCGGACTACCGGGAGCCGATCCGCTCCGACGTACCGACCCTACTGATCTCCGGAGAGGCGGATCCGGTGACCCCGCCCTCGGGGGCGGAGACGGTCGCGGAACACCTGTCCCGCAGCGTGCATCTGGTGCTCGACGGCACGGCGCACCTGAATCTCTCGCCGGGATGTGTGGGACAGCAGATCCGGAGCTTCATCGACTCGGCGGACATCTCGACGGTCGATGCCGGTTGCGCGGACCGGGTGGGGCGGCCCCCCTTCGTCACCTCACGCTGACGGAGGTGCCGCCTCGGCGGAAGGCGCCGGCGCGGGATAGACCCGGAAGGTTCGAACGATCAGGAGCAGCGCCACCAGCGCGAAGGACGCGGCGGCGAAGAAGGGTGCGCCGGGTAGCTCCAGCGGCGCCCCCTCTCCGGTCAGCGCCGAGAACAAGCCGGTCGAGATCAGGGGAGCGAAGATCGAGACCAGGCTGGTCAGCGACGTCAGCGTCCCCTGGATCGCCCCCTGCTCCGACGGATCGACGGTGCCGGTGACCAGCCCCTGAATCGCCGGACCGGCAAGGCCGCCCAGCGAGGCGAAGACGATCACCGCGAGCAGCATCCAGCCGGCGCTGGCCAGCCCGTAGAAGGCATACCCCGCGGTGGCCACCGTGAGTCCGATCAGGACCGTGCGGCGTTCGCCGTAGCGGGCCACGACCCTGCGCACCATGCCCCCCTGAACCACCGCCGCCGTCAGCCCGACCAACCCCAACCCCAGGCCGTTCTGCAGCGCCTCCCAGCCGTAGCGATAGCTGGTGTAGAGCACGAACACCGTCTCGAGGCCGCGGTGCGCCATCATCATCAGCACGAACGAGACCGCCAGGGACGCCACGAAGGGATAGCGCCGCAGCCGCAGCAAGCCGCCGACCGGGTTGGCCTCCTTGAGCGAGAACGGACGGCGCCGCTCCAGCGGCAGGGACTCGGGAAGCACGAAGAAACCATAGAGCCAGTTGACCCCGGCGAGACCCGCCGCCACGAACAGCGGAACCCGCGGCCCCAACTCTCCGAGCAGCCCCCCCAGCGCCGGCCCGAAGATGAAGCCGATGCCGAAGGCCGCGCCGACCAGCCCGAAGTTGCGGGCCCGGTCCTCCGGTTTGGAGATATCCGCGATGTAGGCGTTGCAGGTGGTGAAACTGGCGCCGCAGACACCGCAAAGGACGCGGGCGGCAAACAGCCACGCCAGGTTCGGCGCCAGGCCGAACAGCACGTAGTTGACGCCGAAACCCGCCAGGGACACCAGCAGGACCGGACGGCGCCCGATCTGGTCCGAGAGCGCCCCCAGCACCGGCGCGAACAGGAACTGGGCCAGGGCGTAGGAGGCCGCGATCGAGCCATACCAGAAGGCGGCCCGGCTCTCGTCTCCGCCGAGCATGCCGGTGACGATCTCGGGCAACACCGGGATGACGATCCCGATCCCCAGGATGTCCAGCACCAGGGTGACCAGGATGAAGCGCATCCCGGCGGCGTTTGCTCGGTGCTGCGTCATAGGACCGGGGATCTTAGCAGCCCTGGGCTAAGCTGCGTGCCTATGAGTTCGCCCGAGGAAAAGGGGCCGCGGGCCCGCAGTATCGGACGGATCCTCGGCCCGGTGCTGGCCCTGGGTCTTCTGACCCTGGCCCCGGCGGAAGCCCTGGGCCCGGCCGGGCTGGCCACCGCGGCGCTGGGCCTCTGGATGGCGGTCTGGTGGGCCACCGAGGCGGTGCCGATCCCGGTGACCGCCCTGCTGCCGCTGGGCCTGATGCCGCTTCTGGGTATTGCCGACATCCGCAGCGCCGCCGCCCCCTACGCCCACCCCACGATCTTCCTCTTTCTCGGCGGCTTCCTCGTCGCCCTGGCGCTCCAGCGCTGGGATCTACATCGCCGGGTCGCGCTGTGGGTGGTCGAGGGGTTCGGCCGCAGCGGCAACAGCCTGGTCCTCGGCTTCATGCTCGCCGCGGCGTTGATCAGCATGTGGGTCACCAACACGGCGACGACGATGATGCTGCTGCCGATCGCCACCTCGGTGATCCTGGTCGTCATGGGCTCGGCCGGCGAAGACGAGCGTGTGGAGCGGGCGAGCTTTCCGCTGGCGCTGTTGCTCGGAGTGGCCTACGGCGCCTCGATCGGCGGGGTCGCCACCCTGATCGGCACGCCGCCCAACGCCCTGCTCGCGGCGTTCATGCGCGAGCAGTTCGACGTCGAGATCGGCTTCGCCCGCTGGCTGCTGCTGGGGCTTCCGGTCTGCGGCCTGATGCTGCCCGCCGCCTGGTGGCTGCTGACCCGGCGGCTGTTCCCGGTGCGCTTCACCACCGGCCCCCGCACCCGGGAGCACCTTGCCGCGCTGCGCCGGGAGCTGGGCCCGGTCGGGATCGCCGAACGCCGGGTCGCCGGCGTCTTCCTGCTGCTGGCCGCGGCCTGGATCACCCGCCCCCTGCTCAACAAGGTGGCGCTGTTCGCCGATCTCTCCGACGCGGGGATCGCCATGCTGGTCGGCGCGCTGCTGTTCGTGATCCCCAGCGGCAGCGGCGGGGCGCTGCTGTCCTGGGAGGACACCGAGAAGCTCCCCTGGGGCGTGCTGATCCTGTTCGGCGGCGGGCTCAGCCTGGCCTCCGCCGTCTCGAACTCCGGCCTGGCGGCCTGGATGGGTAGCGGGCTGCGGGGGATGGGGATCGAGAGCCTGCCGCTCACGGTGCTGCTGGCCGCGGCACTGATCATCTTTCTCACCGAACTGACCAGCAACACCGCGACGGCGGCGACCTTCCTTCCCGTGGTGGCGGCGCTGGCGGTGGAGAGCGGACATCCGGCGATCGCCTTGACCGCCCCGGTCGCCCTCGCCGCCAGCCTGGCCTTCATGCTGCCGGTGGCCACCCCGCCGAACGCGGTGGTGTTCAGTTCGGGTCAGGTGCCGATCGGGCAGATGATGCGTGCCGGGCTGTGGCTCAACCTGATCGGGGTCCTGCTGGTGACCGCGGCGGCGGTACTGTTGGCGCCCCGGGTTTTCGGTTGATCAGGGTTTTCGGTTGATCACGGTCTTCCGCTGACCCGCACCTGCGGGTGGTCCCGCAACGGGGCGAAGACCGGCTTGTCCAAGAACGCCGGCGCCTGCCCCTCATCGAGAGCCCGGCGCACCCAGGCGGCGCCCTCGTCCAACTCCTGCCTGCGAGCCGCGATCTCGGCCAACTCGACGGCGGCCAGGCCGGCGAAGCGGTGCCCCCCGGCAGCGTCGTACAGATCCAGCGCCTGACGCAGTCTCGATCGTGCCTCGACGAGCCTACCTTCCGCCATCAGCACCTCGCCCAGGCTGTGCACGTAGACCGGATAGCCCCGGTCGCCCTTGCGGCCGGAAGCGGCTTCGACCGCCTGCTCGAGATAGCGCCGTGCCTCCGCAAGGCGTCCCAGCTGTTGATAGAGGATCGCCAGGTTGTTCAGACCGGTCAGGGTGTTGGGGTGGTCCGCCCCGAGCACGCGGCGCTGCAGCTCGAGGGTCTCGACGAACAACCGCTCCGCCTCCTCGTGAGCACCGATCCCGGCCAGGCCGTTGGCCAGATTGCTCATGCTGGTCAGGGTGCGGGGGTGTTCGGCGCCCAGCACCCGCCGGCGGCGCTCGAGTAGGTCCCGCTGCAGCGCCACCGCTTCCGCGTCACGGTCCTGGTCGGTGTATAGCGCCGACAACTCGTTGAGCACCGACCAGGTCGTGGAGTGATCTTCTCCGAGCACCCGGCGAGACGAGTCCAGCGTCGCCAGCAACAGCGCCTCGGACTCGTCGTAGCGCCCCTGATCGGTATAGACCAGCGCAAGGTTCATCCCCGCGGAGATCCCCAGCGGATGATCCTCTCCGAGAGACGCCCGGGTTCGTTGACGCGTGGAAGCGAGCAACTGCTCGGCCTCATCCCGCCGTCCCTGCTTCCAGTAGAGAACCCCCAGA
>CAZBZH010000271.1:0-6206 GCA_964496265.1 uncultured Acidobacteriota bacterium
GGTCACCTCGGCGACATCCGAAGCGGGGATCGCCGCGATGTTCACCGGCCCACCCAACGCCCGGTTCTGGGGCACGCCATCGACCAACACCGTGACCTGTTCGGCGGTCGACCCCCGCAGGGAAACCGTGGCGTACTGGCCCAGCCCGCCGTAGTCCCGCACCCGGGCTCCGGGCACCTGGCGCAGCAGATCGGACAGATCCGCACCCTGGGCCGCCAGATCCCGGGCGTCGATCGTGGTGACGAAGGCCGCCACATCCTCGGACTCGGGAGTCTCCCCCTCGACCCGCACCGATTCCTTCACTCCCGACGGCCGCACCGTCTCGGGAGTCGGTTCCTCGCTTTTCTCGCCGGCGGCCCAGAGCGGCAGCCCGGCGAGCAGCGTCAGGGACAGTCCGAGGACGTATCCCGCGGCTCGAGGTCCGAAGACCATCCGTACTGCTCCCGGTTCGCCGTGCGAACCACGTAGAAGAATCCCTGGCCTGCGACAGGCTGGGTCGCGTCGCAGCTGTAGCGCACCGCGGCCGGCCCCTGATACAGACAGGTGGTATTGCCCAGATCGACCCCGCCTGCGTCGGAGAAGAGCAGCGCCAGATCCCCGCGCAATAGCGCGTAGGACTCGCTGCTGCCCAGGAAGGTCCAGCGAGCCTCGGTACACGCGGCGTCGCTCAACCACAAGCGCGGCTCCGCCAGGTGCGCGGGGCCGGCCAGGGCGGAGTTGGCGTCGCGGCAAGCCGCGACTTCACGCCCGTCGTCGACCCCGTCGAAGTCGCTGTCATTCATCGCCGGATCGGTTCCGTAGAGCGCCACCTCGGCGGCATCGCTCAGTCCGTCGCCGTCCCCGTCGACGGCGGCCGGCGTCGTCGGGCGCCCGTTGAGCACGACCACGGCGTCCAGATCGAAGCCGTCGCCGGCGCCGGGGAAACCGTTGCGGCTGTCGGCATCGGTGATGCGCACGAAGCGCGCCTCACTCAGCCCCACCGTGGCGAGATCGAAGGCGTCGCCGCCGGCGCCGGAGATACCGTTCGTTCCCGCCGGATCCCATACCTCGGGATCGTCGGGAACCGTCCAGTCACCGGTCAGGGTCGGCGTCAAACCCGCAAGACCTCGGAGATCGAGATACAGCGCGCGGTCGACCCCGCTGACACCGCTGGCCGCGGCCAGCGCCGCGGCGTCATAGGGGAACGCGACCCACTGCACGCCGTCGGCGGAAACCTCGACGATGCCCGGTTCGACGAACACGACGAAATCGTCGTCGGGGTCGGTCGGACCGGCGCCGGAGAAGAACGCGTTCTCGAACACGATGAAGTCCGGGCCCGGTCCGTCTTCGAGGACCACATCCGCCCAGCTGAAGACCGCGCTGCCGCCATGCCCCAACGAGGCGACGCTGGTCGAACCGATGACCGGCGCCGAATCTCCGGGCGGGCCGAGCACGATGCCCGGCAGGTTGGCGGCGCCGAAGCGCGCCGCCGGATCCGGCCCGGCGGCGGACCAGTCGAGACGATCGGGCAGACAATCGACCGGCTGCGATCGTTCACCGGCGAACGGCGTGGCCGCGCAGAGCCACGCCGCCGCCAGCATCGCGAGGACGCGACGATTCACTCGCTCGCCCGGGGCAGCAGCACGCCGGGGCGCACTTCCAGACGGTGGTAGTGGACCCGGGCGAAGACCGTCGGCGACTCGCCGGAAAAACCGTCGCGCCACAGGGTCAACCCGACGGTATCCAGCTCGTAGCGCCGCAGCCCCATGCCGTCCAGCGGCGCGACGCTGACCGAACCGGGCAGCAGCACCGGCACGCCGTTCTCGCCGAAGCGGTAGACGCTGGAGGTCACGCTGTTGGCGGCAGGGTCGTGGGCCAGCACCGCGATCAGCGGCTCGTCCAGGGGAAGTTCCAGCTCGACGCTGCCGAAGCCGGCGTTGATGAACGATCCGAGAAAATCGAACAGCGGGTTGTCCGGGTCGGCCACGCCGAAGGCTGAGGGGCCGACGAAGGGACCGCCGAAGAACGGCGAGACGTTGGGGAAGTAGTCGAATTCGACCAGTTCGAAGGTGTCGCCGGCGAAGTTCTCCAGGGTACCGGTGCGCTCGAGCCCGGTGGTCTCGGAGTTCCACAACCCCCAGGAGATCTGAAAGAAGCCGAAGGGGTCCGCCTGGAACTCGTCGGAATCGATGACGAACACCGAGGTCGCCGTGAACGGCTGGGTCTCATCGAAGTACTGCGGCAGGGTCCATCCCGCGAGGCCGGAGGGCATCCGCGCGTCGTAGACGGCGGTCCAGGAACCGGCGCTGTCGCCGGGGAACGCCGGCGCATCGTCGTTCCAGCTCAGACGATCGAGGGCCGGGCCGCGCAGCACCAGAGCGGCGTCCTCGATCGGGTTGTTCTCGAAGGTCTCGACGAAAACCGGGAGCGGCGCCGCCTCTTGCTGGGCGAGGGCCGAACCGGGGAGAAGGACAAGGGTGAGCAGCGAAACGAAGGCAAACAAACGCATACACGATCTCCGCGAAGGAGAGCCGGCGTGGTTTCGCTCAGGGGCTCGGACGGTTAAAGCGGCCGAGGGAGCGAACCCACGGACCGGGTCTCCGCCGCAAACGTCCGATAAACGAAAAAACCCCGCCGAAGCGTGCGACGCTCCGCGGGGCATTTCTTCCGATACACCGGTTCAGGCCGGCAATCGGCGGCGCTCGGCGGTCGAACCTGCCCCTGGTCGGTTCAACACCATCGGCATGCGTCGGTCTCCTGGCTTGCGGGTCAACCGGCTCGCCGCGCCTTCCCAGGGTTTCCCCCAGTGGCAGGTCCCGCTTTCGAGACCCCGCGGTTGCCGTCGCCGCTCACAGTCGCCGGGCGGCATGGGATTCACACCCAATTTCCCGTTACGCCTGCCGTGCTCTGACCGTCGGAGAGTACCAGAGGCCCCCACGGCCGGGCAAGAGCCGAAAAAGCAGGCCCGGCGTGGGATTCCTCGATCCTCGCCGTTACTTCCCGGACTGGAACCGTGTTCTGATCGACATGAACGCGGAGACAATCATGGTGGACGGTGTGACGATCGAGACCGCGAATCCCCGATTCGCCCGGAAGTGGCTCTTCGGCAACACGCTGGCGCTACTGGCCGGATATCTGCTCTACACCCCGATCGGCCACGGCTTCACCGGCGGCCACGGCCCGGAGCTGAACGGCGCCCAGCTGATCTCCCACACCCTGGCGCTCTCGGTGGTGGCCCTGTTCGTCGCCGTCGCCCAGCGCCGCCTGCTGACGCCCTACGTCCAGGTCTCGGCGCGGCGCATTCCCCTCGCGGTGGCGCTGTTCGTCGGTTTGTTCTGGGCGGGTTACTACCTGCCGCTGCCCTTCGGCCTCGACTGGGACATCCTGTTCGGCTTCACCGCCCTCGGCGCCGCCGTGTGGGTCGGTCACCTGCGGGCCGCGGGACATCCTCTCGCCGCGCTGATGGCCTTCCTGGCGTTCCCGCTGGCCAGCTTCCTCGGAGAGGTGATCATCTTCCTGGTGGTGATCAATCTGGGCCTCAAGCCTGAAATCGGCACCGACCCGATCATGCACAGCGTGTTCTTTCTAACCGTGGCGGTGACCACCGGCCTCGTCGGCGGCGGTATCTCGGGCAAGGCGCTGCAGCGCATGCTGCCGCACCGCGCCGCCTGACCCGGGCTCCGGGCGCCTGCAAGTAAATCCTGGCTGGGGTGCAGGGGTCCGCCGTCCGGCGCCGATCTAACCTCTGGAGCCGTGTGCGTGCGCCCTCCCGCGCCCCAGCTGACCGGCTCGGAAGAGGCTTCACCATGCGCTCGATCATCCCGCTCGGCATCTCTCTTGCCCTTTCCATCCTCGCCGTGCAGGCGGCAGAAACGATCCAGTACAGCGTCCCGGATGGTCTGACCTACCGGTTCGACCAACGTAACGAGCTCGACGCAACCCTGGACCTGGAAGCGGGGGGCCAGCGTATGCAGGTCGCCCAGCAGTTGACCCAGGTCCTGCAGGGAACGGCGACGGTGCTCGAAACCGCCAACGGCAAACCGACCCGCCTGCGGGTGCGCTTTGCGCCGGACTGCGGCACCGTCACCCACATGAACGGCGCGGCTCAGCCGATCCCCTTCCCGTTGGCCGGACTGGAGGCGGAGATCCGGGTCCAGGGCGAAGAGGTGGTCTCGGTGGAGCCCGTCGGAGGCTCGCCGGTGGCCCTCGACGACGCAACCCGGGACATGGTCTCGGCGGCGGTGGTGCTGCAGGACGCGATGCTCCCCGGCCGGCCGGTCGGCGCCGGAGACCAGTGGCTGGCGGACTTCACCGAACCCGACGGCTCGGTGCGGCCCAGACTCAACCTGACCGTTCAGCGCTTCGCCGAGGCCGCCGGTCGCAAGGTGGCCGCCCTCGATGCCCAGGGAACCTTGAGCGGCAAGCAGGACGCGATGACGATGAACGGCACGCTGTCGGGGACCGTGAACCTCGACGTCGCCACGGGCATGCCCGCCTCGATGGACCTTTCGGGGGATGTGGCCATCACCGGCGAGGTGGCTGAAGGGGGGTACACCGTGCGCATGCAGGGCGACGGGCGCATGACGATGCGCTCTCGCATCACCATCGGCAGCGTCGATTCGATGGCAGCCATGAAACCGCTGCGCCGAACCGCCCCTCCGCGCCAGGACGTGCCGCGCCGGAATGGGGCCGCAGCGACCGCGTCCACCGACGACCGGCGCTTGATCGGCATGTTCGGCGGTGAGGCAATCGCCGGCGGCGAGTACGGCGCCTACGTCAACACCCAGCTGGTCTACGTGATCAACGGGGACGGCACGCTCTTCTACGGCGCACAGTCCCACTTCAGCGCGTCGGATCGGGACTACAACGGAGACCTGCGCTGGACCGCGACCGGCCAGACCGGCCAGAGCGTCGATCGCGGGCGCTGGAGCGCACGGGACGGCATCCTGACCGTGCAGTGGGAGAACGGCAACCGCATGGTCGTGGCCTACGGCTTCGAACCCGACGGCAGCCTGGTGCTACGCAACGCCCAGACCCGCAAGCTGATCAACTTCTACCGGCGCATCCACTGAGAGGACGCCCCCGAAGGGTGCCGGCGCCCGTCCGGCATCACTCCCGACAGGGGAACGCCCGACCGACGAGACACCCCGACGCCCGCACCGGATGGTGCGAGCGCCGAGGTGCAAGGGCTGTGAACGCGTGATCGCTACTCGCAGCAGTTGGCGTAGTCGCCGTCGGGACCGTTCAGACCGCACGTGATCGCGCAGTTCAGCACGTCGTCGGCAGCCTTGTCGGCGCAGCACTCACGGTTGGCGCACTCGCCGTCTTCGCAGATACGGTTTTCGTAGCAGTCGGTGTACTCGCCGTGAACGTCGATCTCACAGGCGATGATCTTTGCGTCGCAGGCGATGATCGCGATGATCGTGATCGTGCCGAGACCGAAGAGCTCCTGACCTCCGGCTCCGCCCTTCGGTAACGCGAGAAAGAGCGACTCCGACTCGTTGTCGAACCCTCTCCAATACGGATGCGTTTTGGGCGTGGTCAACTCGTCCCGACGTTCGTCCAACTCGTCGGGACGAATGCCGCGATCGCCGATCTCGGCCAGGACGGTGTCCAGGACGTCCCGTCCTTCCGCGGACAGATTGTCCCGCATGTAGGCCTGATAGGCCTCCGCGGTTTCGAGGTCATCGTCAGACAGGATATCGGCCGTATGGATCGCATCGACGGCATCCAGAACCCGCCGTTGCGTCAACGGATCCTTGAACCGCTCCAACGCCTCGATTCCCGCGGACTCCATCGCTCGCGCAAGGGCCTGGGCCTGGGTCTCGACCGGGACAGGACAGGTCGTGACCGGGTCCGTTTTGGCCGCCGCGAAAGCAGGCGCGCCGGCAAAGGCTACGATCAAAAGCGTCAAGGCCAGTAGCGAACCGAGTACTCGTCGTCGTGTCATTGCGTGAGGTCTCCTCGTTGCATGGTGGCTTCACGCAACCGCCGCTCCAATGCGACGTCGCACGGCGCCCCCCTCAACAGACAAGGAGTTCACTGCAGGCCTTCTTGCCCCCACCTATCGCGAAGCGAACCGGGAGCGGAACACGAAACGGGTCGGCGTTCGCCTCGGAATCAGATCGAGGCCGGCACTCCCAACTCCGCCAGCAGATGGTGCGCGCCGTCAACGTGCTCCATGACCCACAGCATGTAGCGCACATCGACGTGGATCGCGCGGGTCG
>CAZBZH010000272.1:0-6194 GCA_964496265.1 uncultured Acidobacteriota bacterium
GCAGGTCACGCACCGCCCACAGCAGGGACAGCAGGGCGAAGAATCCGAGGATACCCGGGATGATCCAGGGCACCTTGGAGGCGAAGCCCTCCCAGCCCAACTGCGCCTCGGCGATACGTCCGATGAAATCATACGTGTCCGAGAAGCGGATCGCATGCCGGGCGGCCACGGTGCAGAGCAGGATGTGCCAGGCGGGAAGCAGCAGGTGGATCGGTTTGCGCGCGCCGCGCCAACCGAGCAGCAGCATGGCCACCCCGCCCACGGCCAGGCCCCCCAGGTACAGGTAGGGCCCGCCGAAGGCGAAGCCCTCACCGGAAACCGCGCCGTTCCAGCCGGGGATCTTCCAGCTGAAGCCGCTGCCGAGCATCATCGCCCGCAGGGCATAGAACCACAGGGGCGCCACCGTCACGGTGGTCCACAGCAGCAGGATGCGCAGCAGCCAGTCAGGTTTCCAACTCATCGGGTCCTCGAACGTGCGATCAGGCGAAGGGCGGATGGTACCCCGCCGAACCGCAAGAACGCCATGCTAGCGCCGCGGCCGGCTCAAGCCGGCGGGCGTCTCCACCGGCTCCAGACGCTCCGAGCGAGGCGGCGCGTTGCCCCGGCCCGAGGCGGGCGCCGTCTCGGGGCCGAACACCTCGATCTCGGCCAGGCCGATGTTCACGTTCTGCGCCGAGACGGCGGTCACGGTCAGCACCAGCCGGTCGGCGGGAACCGGAGGGTCGAAGGTCACGGTGTGGGCGCCGCCACCGTTGGGCAGCGCCGACACATCGACCGGTGCGGCGTTGCCCACGGTGAGCGTCGCGCCCTGAATGTGGTCGTCGCCGTTGGGCCGGTCGTAGAGCACCACCCGTTCGACGGTAACCGGCGACGACCAGTCGAGGGTCAGCGCCGCTCCGACCCCTTCGCCGTCGCTGGCCCATTCGCGGGTCGAGTCCCCCGGCCATCCGTCGGCGACTCCGTCGATCGCCTTGTCGGCGGTCTGCTGAGTCGATGGCGTATCGCTGGTCGCCGAGGCGCTGGCGTCGAGTGCCAGGTTGTCTCCACCGGCGGGTTCGCAACCGGGGCTGGACGGGTCGTCCCGCTTGTAGTTGCGCCCGATCCAGGCGTTATGACCGCCGTCCCAGGTGCTGCCGTGATAGGAGTCGGACAACCCCGAAGCGGTCGCCGCCCAAGTCCCCGCGTCGACCATCAGATCCGGGCCGGTCACGTTCTCCGGCCTGGAGCTGGTCACGTACTCCTCGTAGTAGGTGATACGGGCGCAGGGCAACTGCGCCGCCACATCCTCCATCGCGTACGCGGTGTGCAGATGATCCGAATGATCGCCGGGGTTCTGATCGCTGTCGGTATCGGGAAGGTTGAAGCGGAACTGATCGGAGCCGTTTCGCTCGTGGTCGACGATCGCGCGTAGCGTATCGGTCAGGTCGGACCAGCCGAAGTACGAGGTCGAATCATCGACGGCGTCGATCGCCGCGATCTCTCCGTGGAACAGCCGCTGCAAGCTTTGATTGCCGGTACCTCCGTACCCGCTGCCTCCCGGATTCCCGTCGGGCAGCCGCAGGAAGTAGACCACGGTGTTTTCGTACTCGAAGCGGGGAATGTCGTGGCCGTTGAGGGTGATGCTGTTGCCGCTCTCGGGGTGGGGTCCCCGGTTGCGCGACCCGCCGGTGTTGACCATGAACCGCACCGCGCGCAGCGCGCCCTCCTCACGGGCCAGATAGAAGGGGACGGGGCGGCCGTTGCTTCCGGTACCTGAGCCGGCGTCGCCGGCGGTAGTGTGCAGGATCACCACCTTGGTCCCCGCCACCGTCGCGGCGTGCACGTCGGGATTCATGAACAGCTGCCAGTCGTCGGCGTGACCGACGGCGTAGAACTCGACCTCCTGCGCCAGAGCAAAGCCGCTCGCGCACCCGGCCAGGGCCAGGGCTCCCAGGACGACGGCGAACCGTCGCGCAAGACTGCGCACCACGATGAACATGCCGGCCTCGAGACGCGGGTTGCGCCGCAATGCGGGGGGTTGACCCTGATGTACGGCGGAAAAAGAGTCGGAACCAGCGGCTCTTTCGCCCGGGGAACGGGGGCAAATTCAATCGGTGCGGACTCCGAGACAGGTGGGAAGGACCGCTGCGTTCGGGTGCGACCGTCCGCGCTCACCAGGGTCCTCGGGGGACCAACCATGCGTCTATGCTACCGGCTCACACCATCGCTACTGATCCTGCTGCTCATCGTCTCCGGACCCGCCTGGGGCCAGAGCGCGTCCCAGGGCCAGTCCCAACAGCTGCCCTACCAACCGCTTCCGGTACAGCGCTTCGCGGCGCCGAGCTACACCGTCGGCGGACCGGGCGGCGCCCAGATGAAGGCTCCGCTGTGCGATCCGGCCTGGACCCAGGGAGCGTGCGGCATCGACCCGACCGGCACCGCCTGGGAACAGGACCAGGTCTCCTTCGCCACCGGCGGAGCGATGACCCACGACGGAGGGCTGCTGCTGTTCACCGTCGGGGACAACCTGATCCACGACTTCGAGGAGTACGGCGTCTACGCCACCGCGGTCCACTACGACCGGGTCGGCGTCAACGGCTCAACCGGGTTGCCGAACATGGCCAATGCCTTCGACCATCCGACCCGCATCATGCTGACCGCCGGCGCGTTCGACTGGGTCGACAATGGGTCCTTCTCTCGCGGCGGGGCGTTCCTCGGCGTGATTTTCGATCCCGAGGTGGACGAACCCGGTCTGGTGCAACCCTATCCCGTGGACTGCGCCACCTGGCAGGTCAGCCGCGGCGGGGCCTGCAAGCGCTACAACCTTCAGGTGATCATGAACGTCACCCGACCGACCCACCACGGGATCCCGGCCGAGTGGAACGTGACCCTGGACGGCAACGGCAAACCGCAGAAGCCGCTACCGGCCAACTGCCTCAAGCCGTTCTACGACGACGGCACGCCGAGCGGCGTCTACACCACCTGGATCCCGACCGGCATCGGACATGAGGGCAACACCCAGGATTCCTGTCCCGATACGGTCTCGACCTGGTTCACGGCTCAGCCCAGCGACGTGGTCAACACCACGATGATGGTGCAACGGCGGCTGCAGATCTTCCTCGACGACCAGGGTGTCGTCGTTCCCGCAGGGACAGCCTCCAACCCGGGGAACGCCCCCGATCCACGCTGGATCGACGACGGCGTCGTGCAGACGTTGTCCTTCGGCGAGAACGGCAACCACGCGCCGCTGACCGGCATCGAGCCCGCCCTGACCGCCGACGGCCGGCTGATGTTCTGGCAGAGCACCCGCAACCATTACTCCCCCGACGACCTGGGACAGGCCGGGGGCAAGTACTGGAGTTACACCCACGACTTCGGCGGTGCCCTGGGCAACCAGCCGATCCCGCGCCAACCGGTCGGCTACGGCAAGATCTACGAGCGCCCGCTGGGAGTCTGCCAACCGGGAAGCGCCACGTCGGGACAGACCCATCCAGACGGCTGCGAGCCCAACCCCCAGTGCATGGCTCCGGCCTATCCGGATGGAACGACCTGCCAGAACCACGTGCCCTACTTCTCGCAGCAGAACGTGGTCTACGCGTTTCGCGACGATCCGACCGATCCCCACGGCTGGTCTCGGCCCCGTAACCTTTCCGAGATCTACATGACCCACGGCCCGGGGTCGGGGAGTGAGCCGCTGGTGGACGGGGTGCTTTTCTCCGAGCGCTACCCGATCGCCGCCGCACCGATCCTCCACGGGGACGGCACGCCTGTGGACTGGGTCCGCGGCCAGTACTTCTGGGCCAACCCCGACGGCAACGGCCTGGTATTCAACGCCGTGGGACACGCCGCCACCTCCTACGTCGGTGTCGAGACCAAGCATCGGATTCACCTGATCGACGGTCCGATCAATCCGGCCGACGCCAACATCCAGGTAACGACGCCGTTCCCGCCGTTCGGGTCCCTGTGGAACCGCTTCAACTGGACCGACCGTGAAAACTTCTTCGCCTTCGGCACCAGCCCGGGAATGTGGGGGCCGTTCCTCGGCGATCCCGCTTTGCCCTACACCCAGGCGCCCGGCGAGGAGCGCAGCATGGTGCTGGTCGGTCAACAGACCAACAACCTGACCGAGTTCCAGCTGCGGGACAATCCGGACCGGATCCTGTTCCTGCACATGACCAAGGCCACCCGTTTCCTCCAGGGCGTTCCCATCGACCTGCCCAACACGGCGCGGCAGATCACCCATAGCCCCCACGTCAACAACAACCATGGCTCGATGACCGACGACGCCACCGGCAACGGACACTCGGGCACGCTGATCGGCGCGGATCTGGCCTTCTTCGACGGCGACGACTACAACGCCGCCATGATCCAGTTCTGTGCCGACGCGATCAGCTCCGGCGAGAACTGCAGCACCGCGGGAAACTTCAACAACCGGGAGCACGACGGCTTCAACGGCGTGCGTAGCGGCGCCTCGGTTCACCTGTACGACACCGGCCACGTGCTGGTCGGAGGCGACACCCCGTGGCTCAACCCGGCTGGCGGTCAGTTCCAGAACGGCCTCAGCGGCGGGGCCTTCGTGCGGGTCATCGATAAGCCGGCAGGTGATGTCGCCAACCGCATGCTGTTGGACAAGGCGGGCTCCTTCTCTCTGCGGATGCTGGGGAACGGACGGCCGCAGGTGGTGTTGAGCCTGAGCGACGGGACGACCCTCAGCGCCGCCGGCCGCAACCGCTTGACCGCCTACGACTACCCCGGCGGCCCCGACGCCGATGACGATCACCACTGGAACCACGTGGCCTTCAGCTACGGCTTCGACGGAACCCAGAGCGTGCTGCGCCTGTTCGTCGACGGCAAGCAGGTGGGCCGCAAAACCGTCACCGGCGACGTTCCGGTGCAGTCCTCGGCCAGCGATCTGTTCCTCGGTTCCGGCACCGCCGGCAGCCCCGACATCGCGCTGGACGAAGTCGAACTGTGGGCCCGCCGGGTCTCGGGCCCCGAGGTCAAGAAGATGGCGTACATCAAGCCCGACGACGACGGCCTGCGCGCCGACGCGTCGGACCAGTACCCATCGCTACCCGCCGGCCTGGATGCGGACTTCATCCGTTTCCCGACAGGACCGGAACATGACCTGACCCCGGAACGGGTCGCGCTGGGCCGGGCGCTGTTCGATGAAGTGGCGCTGTCGGGCAACGGCACCATGGCCTGCAGCACCTGTCACGAGGTCGGAACCTTCCTGGCCCAGGACGCCGCGACCGCTCCGGGTAACGGCTTCTCCTTCGACAGCAGCGGGATGGCCCTCGCCCGGCAGACCCAACCGGTGGTCAACCGGGCGTTCGGTACCGACCAGTTCTGGGACTCCCGGGCGTCTTCATTGGAAGAGCAGGCATCGATCCCGATCTTCGCTCCCGACGAGATGAACTCGACCCAGGCGATCGTCGACGCGGTCCTGACCAATCCGACCTATCTGCCCCAGTTCCAGCAGGCTTACGGCACCTCGACGCCGAGCACGCCGGAGCTGGAGCTGGCGCTCTCGGCCTACATGCGCAACGTGCTGGCCGGCGACTCAGCGGTCGATCGTTACCTGGAGGGGACCGGCACCCTCAGCCCCAATGCCGAACGGGGTCGCCAGCTGTTTTTCGGCAAGGCCCGCTGTAGCGCTTGCCACCACGGGCCGAATTTCACCGACGAGCGGCTGCACACCACCGTGGCCACGACAACCGACGACGGGGCGAGCCTGGTCACGGGCGAGCTGGACCACTGGCGCTCGTTCAAGACCCCGACCCTGCGCACCGGGGACGGGACGCCGCACTTCTTCCACAACGGAAGCGCCGTCGACCTGGACGCGCTGATTCAGCAGTACAACGCGGGTACCGCCCACGGCAGCCCGCCGGCAGGGGCCCAGGCGCGGGATCCGGAGATCCGGCCGCTGGGCCTGACACCCCAACAGCAACTGGAACTGCGGGCCTACCTCGAGGCGTTGTTCAGCAACGTGGTCGAGGTGCATCCCTGAGCTGAAAAGGAAAACGGCCGGCACCGGAGTGCAACCGGTGCCGGCCGTTCAGGCTTCGCCGACCGTTCAGTCGAGGTCGTCGTCTTCCAGGCGCAGACTCGTGGCGCCGATCCACATCAGCGGATCCATGTCCTTGACCGCATCGGCCCAGAGATAGCCGTCCGCCCACAGGTAGCCATCGGCCCAGAGATAGCCGTCGGCCCAC
>CAZBZH010000273.1:0-2024 GCA_964496265.1 uncultured Acidobacteriota bacterium
TCTTCGTCGAGTTTGCCTCGAGGCTGGTCAGAACACCGGTGCGTCCCGGCTATGTCCGCGTCGACATCGTGATCCTGCGGAGCGCGGGCGATGCGTTGCGCGAGATGGGGCGCCTCGACGACGCCGTCTCCGTGTACCGTCTGGCTGTCGCCTCCGCCGGGGACAGGCAGCATCGCAGCCTCCTGGCGGAAACCTACGTGCGGCTGGCCACGACACTCAACATGAAAGGGAACCTCGACGACGCCCTCAAGGAACTGGATCGTGGGATCGAGCTGTGGAGCACCATCGCGGGGCCAAGAAGTGGCCGCATGCGTGGGGAGCTCTCCATGCGGGCGGGGTGGTTGGCGGATGCGGGGAGATACGAAGAGGCCATCGCCAACCTGCGCGAAGCCCTTGATATCTGCGAGCAGAGCAAGAAGTGTACGGACCGCCAGGCCGAGCTGATGCGCATTCGCATGGACAAGTGGCGCAGGGAGCTGGCGAGCCGACCTCCCGGCTAGCGGATGCCCTCGTCGCCCCCGTCCCGGCCGGGCTTCCGCGCGATGCTTGGGTCGGATCGGTGGTTCTTGCGACGGCTATTCTGACTCAGGAGCCGCCAGGAGTCGCGCCTTGACCGTGCGGCGATCGATGCCCAGCCGCCGGGCCGCGGCCTGGTAGCTTCCGGTCCGGGCGTAGACGTGCTGGATATAGCGGCGCTCCAGTTCGTCCAGGCTCATCTCCGCCGCCTCGAACTTCGCGTCACTGTCCGGGGCCGCAATGGTTCGCGGTCGATAGCTGCCGCGGATCATCACGTTGCGCACGCACTGTTCCAGTTCGCGCACGTTGCCCGGCCAGGTGTAGTCGTGGCCGATGGACGTGTGGATGAAGTCCATCACCTCGCCGGCGAGGTCCGCGGCTTCGTGCTCGCCGGCGGCGCGCCGGCAGAGCGCCTCGACCAGATGGCGAAGCTCGCCGGGGGCGTCGCGAATCTGCTCGGCCAGCGACGGCGTGCGGATCAGGTCGGAGCAAAGGCGGTAGTAAAAGTCGGCCCGAACCCGGCCCTCGGCCATCTCCCGATCGAAGTCCCGGTTGGTTGCCGCCACGACCTTGCCCTGGAAGTGCCGATCCTCGGTATCGCCCAGCCGCTGGAACCTGCGGGTCTCCAGCACCCGCAGCAGCTTGACCTGGATCGATGGATCGATCTCGCCGATCTCGTCAAGGAAGATCGTGCCCAGCGGCGGGCAGGATTCGAGCCAGCCGTCCCGATCGTCGATGGCGCCGGTGAAGGCGCCTCTGCGATGGCCGAACAGTTCCGACTCGATCAGGGTGGGGGAGAGCGCCGACAGGTTGAGGGGAAAGAAGGAACGCTCGAAGTCCTCGCGGAAGACCGCCCGGCCCGGGTCGAAGGGGATGTAGCGGGATTGACCGACGGCGCGGGCCACCAACTCCTTACCGGTTCCTGAAGGTCCAAGGATCAGCGTGGTGACATCCCCCATGCGCTCGTACAGCGAGCGGCGGTAGCGCCGGGTGTCATGGGTGAAGACCGACTGCCAGACCTGGGCCCGCAACTCCGCGGCGGGCATCGAGCCGCCGAGGATCTCGCGAAAGATCAGCCCGAAGGCCCGGCGGATCTGGAAGAAGAAGGCGAACAGGTGTTCGGGGGTCAGTTCTTTTTCGAAGCCGCCGACGAGTTCGGTGGCTCGCTCGTAGTCGGCGACGAACGGTCGGTAGCAGCCGATCCGTTTGGTGCCGTGGTCCTCGTTTTCGACCAGGGCGCGGAGGGGTTCCTGGTAGCGGTTGTAGAGCCAGTAGATGACGACGTCCCGGTAGAGCCTCCGCTCCTCGTCGCTGCCGGGCGCGCCCTCCCGCAGCTTCTTGCCCAATCGCTCGACGAACGGTTCGACCTCTCGCTGGATCGCGTGGACCTGGGCCGAGCCCTGATCGACGTGCCAGAAGCGGCGTTCGCCCAGGCTGTTGCCCAGGATTGCCCGCTCGTGCTCGACCCGCTCGGGGCTGAAGGGGTTGGTGTAGGCCAGGGCGGCGAC
>CAZBZH010000273.1:2124-6180 GCA_964496265.1 uncultured Acidobacteriota bacterium
TCGCCGCGTTCGCCCTTGCCCTGCCGGCCTTCGCGGCCGGGACGCTGACTCCCGTCGGCAGCAACCTGCAGCCGATCCAGATCGAAAGCCACGACGTCCGCGTCGTGATCAACAACGGCTTTGCCCAGACGATCGTCGAGCAGAGCTTCCACAATCCCAACACCCAGGACCTCGAGGCGGTCTACGCCTTCCCGATCCCGAAGAGCGCGTCGCTGTCGGAGATGACGATCATCAGCGGGGAGCTGACCCTCGAGGGTGAGGTGCTGGAAAAACAACGCGCCCGCCAGGTCTACGAGGAAGAGCGGGACGCCGGCAACGACGCCGGCATGGCCGGCAAGGACGGCATCCAGTCCTTCGAGTTCCGGGTCTCCCCGGTGCGGGCGGGTGAGAACGTCCAGGTGCGTTTCGTCTACTACCAGCCACTCTCGATCGATACCGGGATCGGCCGCTACCTCTACCCGCTGGAAGAGGGGGGCACCGACGATCGAGCCGCCCAGTCCTTCTGGACCCGGGAGTCGGTGGTGCAGAACCGTTTCTCCATCGAGGTCGAGCTCAAGAGCGCCGTCCCCGTCGATGAGGTGCGCATGCCCGGGTTCGGCGGGGCGCAGATCGATCGCCTGGATGAAGGGCACTATCGACTGCGCTGGGAGTCGGCGGGCGGATCGCTGGATCAGGACGTCGTCTTCTACTACCGCCTGACCGACGACCTGCCCGGCCGTCTCGAGGTGATTCCGTTTCGTGACGATCCGGCGGAACCCGGCACTTTCATGATGGTGCTGACACCGGGGGTCGATCTGCAGCCGATCACCCGGGGTGTCGACTACAGCTTCATCCTCGACATCTCGGGCAGCATGGACGGCAAGTTGCACACCCTGGCCGAGAGCGTGGCCCGGGGTATCGGCGAGCTGGATCCCCAGGACCGCTACCGCATCGTGTTGTTTGCCGACCGTGCCCGGGAGTTGACCTCGGGTTGGATTCAGGCGACCGAGCAAAACGTCGATCGCACCGTGCAGAAGTTGGGCAATCTGTCCACGGAAGGCGGCACCAATCTGTACGCCGGTCTCGAGGCGGGCCTGGCCAAACTCGACGACGACCGACCGGCGAGCGTGATCCTGGTGACCGACGCGGTGACCAACCAGGGCGTGCTCGAGCCTGCCCGCTTCCACGCGCTGATGAAGAAGTCCGACGTGCGTATCTTCGGCTTCCTGCTGGGCAACAGTAGCAACTGGCCGCTGATGCAGGTGGTCTGCGAGGCGTCGGGCGGCTACTGGACCCAGGTCTCCAACAGTGACGACATTCTCGGCCAGATCATCCTGGCCAAGGAGAAGATCGGCTACGAGGCGCTTCACGACGTGGAGCTCTCGGTCAAGGGTGTCGAGGTTACCGATTCCAGTATCGGCGCGTTGGGCAAGATCTATCGCGGCGAGCAGATCGTGGCCTTCGGACGCTACACCGCTCCGGGCACCGCCAAGGTAACCCTCGACGCCAAGCTGACCGGCGCCGACGAGAGCTACTCGGCGATCGTCGAGTTCCCCGAGTTCGATACCGACAACCCGGAGCTGGAGCGCCTGTGGGCGCTGCATCGCATCGAGGCTTACCAACAGCAGGCGCGGATCGGCGCGCTGCCCGAGGGCGAGCTCTCCGATATCACTCGGCGTCTCGGCATCGACTATCAGCTGGTGACCGATGAGACCTCGATGGTGGTGTTGACCGACGACGCTTTCCTGGCCCGTGGTATCGATCGTAAGAACCGGGATCGGGTCGCTCGCGAGCGGCAGGCTCAGTCGAAGCGGGCCGGCCAGCCGACCCGCTCCTACCGTGCGGACAAAAAACAGCCGATGTTCCGGGAGAAAGCCCCGCGGCCCCGTGGCGGCGGCGGGGGTGGTGCCGGAGCGATCGATCCGATCACGGCGTTGGTCGCCCTGGGGCTCGGCGGTGCCGGTGCCCTGGCGGCCCGTCGCCGGTGGCGCGCGTAGGTGAGCTCTCGACTCGCCATACCCTGGCTGGTCGCCCTCCCGGCGGTCTTGATCCATGGCTTTCCGCAGCTCGGAGCATGGCTCGAGTACCGCCGGGAGGCGTTGTTCGATCTGGAGCTGTGGCGTCTGGTGACCGGTCACTGGACCCACGGCTCCGTCGAGCATCTGGTCTGGGACGTGCTCGCCTTCGCCGGCTTGGGGAGCGGCCTGTGCGCGCTCTCGCCCCGTGTCTTCCGGCGGACGGTCTTCGGTAGCGTTGCGGCGATCTCCGCCTGCCTGTTTCTGCTCGGGCCGCAGTGGGAGGTCTACCGCGGCCTGTCGGGGGTCGATACCGGCCTGCTCGTCGCCCTGGCCGCGCTTCTTTCCCGGGAGTCATCGGGCAAGCAGCGCTGGATCCTTCCGCTGGCCATGCTGCTCGTCGTCGGCAAGATCGGGATGGAGGCGGTTACCGGGGCGGCGCTGTTCGCGGCGGACATTCCCGGCTACGCCGTGGTTCCGCTGGCTCACGGCGTAGGCGCGCTGGTCGGTCTTCTCGCGACTCGGCGGGGCCGGCGGGTGCGGCCCGTAACCCCGCGGATGCCGGCCTGCGGCGAAGCCTCCTAGCCCCTCCCTGCACAGGTTGCCGGGAACCTTTGGCTCTCCCGCGGCACTGATTCTCTAGGGGCGAGGAGAGCAAGATGGCGTCGAAGTATTCTCGAGGTCTCCTGGCGGTGTTCTGCCTGGCGGCCGTCGCCTGCGGGGATCCATCCGCGCCGCCCCAGCCGACGCAAGCCGACCCTGGATCGAACCCCTCGGTCAGGCCCGCCGACCTGGCGCCGGCCAGCGCCTGGGAATCCTGGTCCGGCCCCAACGGCAATCTTCGCGCGCGAAGCACGACTCCGATCGTCAAGGAGTTCCCCGAGTGGGGCCCCAAGGAGCTCTGGAAACGGGATGTCGGCGGCGGCTACTCCGGTCTGCTCCATAGCCAGGGCCGGATCTTCACCGCCTACCGGGATGGGGACTCCGAAGTGGTGACCGCGCTGTCCGCCGAGGACGGCACGACCGCCTGGCAGCATCGCTACCAACCGACCGCCTACCCCGATATGGAACATGCCTTCGGGGACGGTCCCAGCGCGACGCCGCTGATCGTTGACGGCCGATTGTTCATGATCAGCATCGACGGCTGGATGCGCTGTTACGCGACCGGCGACGGCGAGCTGCTGTGGACGCTCGATCTCCACGAACGGTACGGCCGCCAGATCCGCAAGGAGGAGTACGGCTTCACCGCGCCGCCGATGCTCTACGGCGAGCACTTGCTGGTCGCGGTCGGCGGTGACAAGCACGGGGTCGTGGCGCTCGATCCGGCGAACGGCGAGCACCTCTGGGGGAGCCCTCCGTCACGGGTCAGCTACGCGGGTCCGGTGATCATCGACGTCGAGGGGCAGGACCAGTTCGTTTTCTTCGCACCTACGGCGGTTATCGGGATGGACCCGGGTAACGGCGAGTTCCTCTGGCGCTATCACGTCGAGTCCTGGACCGAGAACAACCTGACTCCCGCCCTGCACCTGGGCGGCCGTCACCTCTGGGTCGCCGGTCAACTCGATGCGGGCACCCGGGTGCTCCGGCTGCCCGAGCCCGGCACCAAGGGGGCGCCCGAAGTGGTCTGGGAGTTGGACAGTATCAAGCAGGCCCACTGGAGTTCCTTCGTCGACGGCGAGTACGTCTACGGCTCCGTCGGCGGGAACTTCTCTTCTTCGCTGACGGGGATTCACTGGCCCACCGGGGAGATCGTCTGGACCCATCGGGGCTTTCACCTGGTCAAGGGGGTGATGGTCGACGAGGTGCTCTACTTCCTCGACGAGAACGGGCAGGTCGGCACGGCGAGTTTCTCCCCGGAAGGGGTCGAGATCTTCGCCGCCAACCAACTCCTCGACCGGGTCAGCTGGACCATCCCGATCGTGGTGGATGACGTGCTCTACGCGCGGAATCAGGAGCGGATCCTGGCGGTCAGCCTCGATCCGGCGGACTACAAGAAATCCTAGTCGGGCGTCGTGGGCTCCGCCGATCAGTCGCAGGTGACGCAGCAGTAGCGGTTGCCGAT
>CAZBZH010000274.1:0-6172 GCA_964496265.1 uncultured Acidobacteriota bacterium
TGGCGCGGCCGATCTCGGCGAAGGAACAGGCCGCGTCGTGTCGCAGGTAGATCGCCTCCCGCTGGGCCGGCGGCAACTGGGCCAACAGCTCCGAGGCCCGCCGGGCGTCGAGTTGCTGGTCGGCGTCGGCCGCGGGTTCCGCCTCGACGAAGGTCACCACGTCGAGAGAATCCTCCCGCCGGCGGCGGCGCCGGCGATGCACGTCGATCGAGGCCCGGTGGACCATGCGCCGGATGTAGGCCAGCGGATCCCGGGCGGCAGCCACCTGCTGCCGGAACTCGACCAGCCGGACGAAGGTCTCCTGAAGCACGTCGGCGGCATCCTCGGCCGAGGCGGTGCGCCACAGGGCCAGTCCGTAGAGCTGCCCGGAGAGCGCGCCGTAGAGACCGTCCAGAGCGGCCTCTCGCCCCTCGGCCAGGTCCCGCACCAGGGCCCGGATCCGCTCCGGATCGGGAGCAGCCGGGGTGGCGGGGCCGCCGCGGTCGGATTCGTTCATCGCTCGCATCGTACGGGATAGACGCGCGAGCCCGAGAGTCTTGTCAGAAGAATCTGACGTGGCGGCGGAACGGAGCGGAGAAAGGCTGGATGGCGGTCAAACGCTGCGGATTTCCGCCATCAGCGTCAGGACCCGGCGCACCAATGGCCGCATGACCGGCAGCTTGGCCAGCTTGATCAGCTTGACGACCAGATCGCAGGTGTGGTCGACCAACACGTAGCTGCGGGCGCAGCCGTCGGAACGGTCGTGGATCCAGTGGAGGATGATCGACATGTGGAAGATCCAGAGCAGCCCCGGCAACTCATCCCCCAGCTTGCCGCGCACCTTCGTCGACGATCCCGAAACCACCTCGGCAAACAGCGCCACGGCCTGATCCCGGACCGGGCCGGAATCGTCGCTGAACGGATTGAGCGGACTGCCCGGATCGGCCGCCGTGCGGAACAGCACGCCGGCGAAGGGGTGATAGGGCGCGATCGTGTCCAGCTTGGTGCGCATCACCCCGAGCAGGCGGGCGTGCAAATCGCTCTCCTGCTCCAGCAGTTCGGAGCAGGCCACCAGGTGCTCTTCGTGGGTCCGGGCATAGAACGCCTGGATCAGCACTTCCTTGGACTTGAAGTAGTAGTACAGGTTGCCGAGAGAGACCTCGGCGGCCTCGGCAATCGTGCGCATGGTGGTCTGTTCGTAACCACGCTCACGAAACAGGGTCAGCGCCGATTCCAGAATGCGGGCGCGGGTGTTCTGCCCCTTGGTCGTTTTGATCTGGCCGGGTTCCATCGGAACCGCAACCATAGCAGAGTCGACTTGTTCCTCAGGGCAGGTTTCGCGCATCGCAGGCGTTTCCGTCGCCGCAATCTTCCCGGCCCAGGAACGGGTCGAGGATACGGCTCAGACCGTGGCGTCGCCGGGAGATCTCCTCGACGAAACGGCGCAACAGATGCTGATTTCCCGGGAGCGCCAGTCGATGAGACAGAACCCGATAGCGACGGGTGGCCCAGAGACAGAGGATCCAGGCGCTGGAACCCCGGTAGACATTCCCCGCGTCATCGATCACGTGAAGCTCGGCCTGCGTGTGCTGCCGCTCGAGTTGCGGAAAGCGGCGAGCGGCTTCTTCGCTGCCGGCGCCCACGAACTCGAGCGGCACCCATAGGGGCTGCTCCCGCAACCAGCTCTGGGCCCGGGTACACAGGCCGCAGCGCTCGTCGAACAGGACGGTGAGTCGATTCATGCGTCGACCGGCTCGATCCGGACGTCGGGAGCCACCGGCGGCCCGCTTCGCTCCAGCTTGGCCCGGGAACGCATGCGGTTGAGCACGTAGACGTTGAACAGGTGCATGCCGCCGAGCACCAGCAGGACCCACCCGACCTTGCGGGACAGGGCCTCGATCGCCCCGCCGGCGCTGCCCACCGGATCGCTGAGCTTGAGCGCCAGGGTCACGTAGCCCAGGTTGATCAGGTAGAAGCCGACCACCAGCAGGTGATTGACCGAGTCGGCCAGGGAGCCGTTTCCATGGAACACGTCGACCAGGAAGACCCGGCCGTTGCGGTGCAGGGTCCGTCCGACCCAGACCGTGAGCACCACACTGATCGCCAGATAGACCGCGTACGTGATGACCTTCAGATCGAGACCCATGGTTCACCTCCGTTTTTTTGAACACGTTCAATTTACTAGCGGCCACCCTGCCCGTCAATGGATTTTCGAACATGTTCGAAAAATCACCCTCTGGGGAACTCGGCCCAGCGCAAGTACCATGTCGACGTGAATCACCTCATCGAAAGCCTGCGCAACCAACTACCCGCCGACGTCCTGCTGACCGGCGCCGAGGTCGGCGACCGCCATGCCTCGGACTGGTCGGGCAGCCACTCCCGGCTTCCCGAGGTGCTGTTCCGCCCCGAGACCACCGCACAGGTCTCGCGGATCCTGAAACAGTGCAACGAGGCCCGGCAGCCCCTGGTGCTCCAGGGCGGGCTGACCGGACTCTCCGGCGGCGCCACACCGGGCCGGGGGGAGTGGGCGCTGTCCCTCGACCGGATGACCGGCATCGTCGAGCTGGACGTCGACGCGCTGACGGTGACGGTGCGGGCGGGAACGCCGCTGCAGACGATCCAGCAGGCCGCCGCCGAACAGGACCTGATGCTCCCGCTGGACCTGGGCGCCCGCGGCTCCTGCCAGATCGGCGGCAACGTGGCGACCAACGCCGGCGGCAACCAGGTGATCCAGTACGGCATGGCCCGCAACCTGGTGCTCGGACTCGAAGCGGTGCTGGCCGACGGCACCGTGATCCCGGCCCACAACAAGCTACTCAAGAACAACGCCGGCTACGATCTCAAGCATCTGTTCATCGGGTCCGAGGGCACCCTCGGCGTGATCACCGAGGTGGTGCTGCGGCTCTACCCGCGCACCCGCACCCGTCAGTCAGCGCTCTGCGGGCTGTCGTCCTACGACCATGTGGTGCGGCTGCTCAACCGGATGCGTACGGTGCTGCCCTCGGTCAGCGCCTTCGAGGTCATGTGGCGCAGCTACTACGGCTACTGCACCGAGACCGTCGATGCGGCACGGGACCCCTTCGACAAGACCCACCCGTTCTACGTGCTGCTGGAGTCCGACGGCCGCGACCCCGGTCGGGACGCGGACCGCTTTCAGCAGGCGCTGTTCGACGAGATGGAAGCCGGGCTGATTGCCGATTGCGTCGTCGCCCAGTCTCACAAGGAGCGGGAAGGCTTCTGGGAGATTCGCGACGGGATCGGTGAGATCCTCTCCCGCTTCCGCCATACCGCCAATTTCGACATCGGCATTCCGATCGGCGACACCGGTCGCTTCGTCGAGCAGATGGAGGCTCGCCTCAAGGAACGCCAGCCGGACATTCCTCCGCTGGTCTTCGGCCACCTGGGCGACGGCAACCTTCACGTGGTGGCCGACTCGGGCACGCCGGAACGTCAGGCGGATATCGAGGACACGGTCTACGGGCTGGTCCGTGAGTATCGCGCCTGCATCACCGCCGAGCATGGCGTGGGCAAGCACAAGAAGCCCTGGCTCGACTGTTCCCGTTCGGCGGAAGAGCTGGCGCTGATGAAGATGCTCAAGCGCAGCATGGATCCCAACGGGATCCTCAACCCCGGCCGCATCTTCGATCTGTAGGGAGTCTGCCGGCGCTCAGGCGCTGAGCAGCCGGGGGCAGCGATCGAGAGGTTCCAGATCGCGAGACTCGAAGCGATCGGCCAACCACTGGGCCACCTCTTCGAGTTGAGCGCGCACCGGCCCCTCGAAGGCATCGACCTCGGTGCTCTGTAGATCGAGCACGCCGAAGACCTGCTCCGGGTTCATCACCGGCACGACCAGCTCCGAGCGGGTCTCGGCAATCCCGGCCAGATACCCGTCGAAGCCGCGAACGTCGGGCACGTAGAGGGTCTGCTGAGCGCGCATCACCTGACCGCAAATGCCTCGTCCCGCCGGTACGAAAACGTGATCGGTGGGCTTCCCGGCGAAGGGGCCGAGATGCAGGCTCCCGTCGAACCGCGCCTCGTAGACCCCGATCCAGCTGAAACGGGGGTTGTGCTCGAGAAGCTGGCTCAGCAGCCGGTAGACGGTCCGGTCGAAGGATTCGTCGCCGGCGCCCATGCGCTCGAGCTCGGCTCCCAGACCCGCGGCACTCTGTAGAAAGTCACCCATCCAGGCCGAATATGGTCCTCCCCCGCTCCGGTTCAAGCCGTTGGGGCAAGAGTGGCCCGATCGGCGCCGGGAGCCCATTTTTCACCGTGCGATGACCCTACCGAAGAAGTTGGACCGATCCCGCCGGTTGACGATGCTGGGCCTCCTGGCGCTGATCAGCAGCGCCGGCAGCGGGCTGCTGGCCGTGCTGATGCTGGCGTCCCCCTGGCTCGCCTCCGCCGTCGCCCCCGCCGAGGCCACCACGGTCCAGGTCGATATGCGCTCCGCGGGCATTCAGGCTTTCCTCTTCTTCTCCGCGGCCGCCGCCCTGGCGCTGCTGGGCATCGGCTCGCTGCGCTTCCGCCGCTGGGTCCGTCCGCTGATGCTGGTCTTCGCCTGGACCTGGCTGCTTACCGGCCTTGCGGTGATGGCCTTCCTCTTCGCCTCCCTCGACACCATCGTCGCCGCCAGTTCGGCGGAACCGCTCCCACCGGCGATCGCCATGTTCGTCAAGACGTTCGTGGTCAGCGTGATGGGCGTCGGCTGGGTGCTGCTGCCGGCGATCTTCGTGATCGGCTACACCTCGAAGAGGGTGGCCGAGACCTGCGCCCAGCACCATCCCACGCCCTGCTGGACCGACCGCTGCCCGACACCGGTGCTGGGACTCAGCCTCGGCTTCGCCGCCGGCGCCTATCTGGCCCCGGTCGGCGCGCTCTACGGGGTGGTGCCCTTCTTCGGCTGGATGCTCGGGGGCACGCCCGCGCTACTGCTGCACATCGGCGGCGCCGCCGCCTGCCTGTACCTCGCCTGGTCGACCTACCGGCGCCGGCGCGACGGTTGGTGGGGCTCGCTCCTATTGCTGACCCTGCTCGGCATCTCGGTAGGGTTGACCCTCTTGCGGGTCGGGGCGACCGGCATGTACGCTGCGTTCGGCTATCCCGAGGCGCAGCTCGAAGCGTTGCGCGGTATCGAGCCGGCATTGAATCGTTTCGGGCTCGGGATGACCGCGGCGATGACCGCCGGTAGCGCGCTTTACCTGTGGGTTTTGCGGAAAGGGTTCGGCGTCGGCCTTCCCGGCGAGCGGCCCGACCCGCTGATCGCGAGAGATTCCCGGGTTTGAGTCACACCCTTCGACTTGCGCTGATCACCGACGTTTTCCCCTCCTCCGTGGACTATCCCCGGCTCGATGAGCGGCTCGCCGCCGCGGTCGAGCAGGGCGCCGGCCTCGCGGCACTTCCCGAACTCCCGCTGCACCGCTGGGTGCCGGCGACGAAGACCGCCCGGGACGAGGACGCCGAGGAAGCGGGCGGTCCGCGCCTGCGGGCCCTCTGCGAGGCGGCCCAACGCCACCGGATCTCGTTACTCGGCGGGACCATCGAGAAGGACAGCGCGGGTCGCCGGGTCAACGCGGCCCTTCTGATCGACGCCGAGGGCAAGCTGGCGGCGCGCTACCACAAGGTGCACCTGCCGGCCGAGGAAGGGTTCTGGGAAACCAGCCACTACGAGCCGGGCACCCTGCCCCCCGAGGTGGTGGAGCTCGGCGACTGGAAGCTCGGGATGCAGATCTGCTCCGACATCAACCGGCCGACGGCGAGCCAGTTGCTGGCCGCTCAGGGAGTCGAACTGCTGCTGCATCCGCGAGCGACACCCCCCAACAGCTACGAGCGCTGGAAACGGGTACTGGGCGCCAGCGCGATCATGTCCGGCTGTTACCTGGCGTCGATCAACCGCCCCGGCGGGCGGGTCGGCGAAGACACCGGCGCGCCCTCCCTGGTGTTCGATCCCTTCGGCGAGGTGGTTGCCGAGACCGACGAGCCGCTGATCGTGGTGCCGATCGAACGGGACACCCTGCGCACGGCGCGCAAGGAGTATCCCGGCTACCTGGAGTTCCACGACGCGATCTACGCCCGCGGCTGGCAGGCCCTGAGACGCTCCGGCGAGGATTGACCGGCGGGGCTGGCGGCCGGCAACGGCGGCGTCAGGAAACCCGGCGGATCGAGCCGGCCACCCGGTTCAACACCTGCTCGAGGG
>CAZBZH010000275.1:0-6166 GCA_964496265.1 uncultured Acidobacteriota bacterium
TGGCGGACGTTCCGTCGATCTCGAAGACGCCGGTTTCGAAGTAGACCTCGCCGTCCTCGCTGTACTGCACGGTGTGCACCAGGTTCGAGAAGAAGTCGGCGTCGCTGGATGTCCAATCCAGGCGCACGTCGACCCAGCCGGCGGTGTAGTCCGCCGCAAGGCGAGTCATGGTCAGGGTATGGCCCACCACCGGCGGGTTGGCCGTGAAGCGGCGGGTATCGAGTAGCTGCTGCTCCTCGTAGAGCCGCACCTCGTAGAGTCCCGGTGGGGCCTCCAGCTCGAACTTGAACACCCCCTTGCCGCTGGTGAACAGGGCTTCGGAGTGGGCGAAGTTCACGGCGAAGGGATGGCTCTCGAGCACCGTGCCGAAGGCGTTCAGCAGGTCGATGCGATAGCGTCCGGGGGCGGTGGGCCCCTTGATGTCTCCCACCTTGTGGTAGATCCGTCCGAGTTCGCCGCGGGGAGTGGGGGGAAGCACAAGAGTGCGAACCGTACCCGCGACCACGATCAGGTCGGGGTCGATCAGCGGCCGGCTCCACGCGTCGGTCAGGTGCCGCCAGGTGCACTGGTTGGAGTGGAAGTCGATGAGGGTGGTGATCGGGCGCTCCTCTTTGTGCGCCATGAAATCTCCGACCTTGATGAAGTCGAAGGTGTCCAGGTCCTTGGGTTGCCCGGTTTCTTCGTCGTGCACCGCGATACCCCAGAACGGCCCGACATCCTTGTTGTGGTAGTCGAGCCCGCAGATATCCCGCATCTCCTCGGCGCTCCAGAGGTCCACGAGGGTAGTGTGCGCGAGTTCGTGCATGAAGACACGAGCGTCCTTGTCCCGCTCATCGTCGTCCAGGAACTTGCTCGCCTCCCCCTTGATGAAGGCCAGGTTCTTCATCGCGGCGACGCCGCCTGAGTCGGTTCCGATCAGGTCTTCGTAACCCTTCTCGTCGACGTAGTACATCGCCAGGTCGTAGTTGCCCATCCCGGCGAGGGTGACCATTTCCTGCTGCAGGGTGGAGAAAGCGAACAGTCCGGGGAGCTTGCGGGTGACGGTCGAGGTCCAGATCTTGCGTTGGGGATCTCCCTCGGCAACCGGCATGTGGGTCACGAGTTCCTTCTGGGATTGCTCGGTGACGACGCGGCTGTTCCGCTCGAGGACCGCCTCGATCGCGGTGCGGGTCATGCCGTAATCGTGATCGGTGTCCCAGGTCGGGTAGACCACCATTCTGGGAATCCGGGTGTCGACCACGCGGAATTTGACCTCGGTCTTGTAGCCCAGCGGATCCCCCCATCCATGGGGTTCCAGGGGCCGGTATTCCATCACCTCGGTTTCGTAGGTGTAGTTGCCGCCGGTGGGGAAGGTGTAGGCGTTGGTCGCGAGGCTCTGGTCGTAAACGCCGTAGTCCGCCTGGAACGGCACGTTGACCTCGAACCCGCTGCAGTTGTGGACGAAGACCGGAAACAGCACCGGCGGGATGCTGCCGGTGGTCGTCTCCGCAGGGTTGAACTCGTGAATCACGTTGCCCGCGGCGTCCCGGAGCCGGGTGCGCAAGGTGGTTTGCCGATAGTCGACGATGCCGCGGCCCCAACCCTCGAAGCGGATCATGGCCCGGGCGCTGAGGTTGTCCTCGGCCGCGGAGGGCATGGGAGACCCGCCTACCAGGTAGGTGGTCCGGCGGGATACCAGCGGGATCTGTGCTTGCAGCACCGTTGGGGCGTCGATGGTGCCCCGGTGCACCGCCTGGTAGCCGCGGACGATGTCCAGGCGGTCCCCGACGTCGGGCTTACCCAGTTGTTCGAAGCGCCGGTCGATCTGGAAAGTTCCCTGGGTCGGCTGGCTCCAGCCGATGTACTCCCCGCAGGGTTCGTCGCTCGGTTCCGGCCAGTACACCGGACCCCATTCGACCGGTTGAGCCACCGCAGGCATGAGGGCGCAAACGGCGCAGTTCAAGAGGATCCAGCAGAATACGGTTCTTGTGTTCACCACGGGCTCCTGTTCCGAGTGCTCTGCCACTGCGGGAACAGTAGGTGGAAGCCGTAGTGCTTGCCGTCAAACGGATCTCAAAGGTTGCTCAAACCTGAGCCGCGGCTAGCCGCCGAAAGCCTTGGCCTTGAGTTGGTTGATGTAGTCCCGGGCGAATCGCTCGGCGGCTTCCGGATCCGGCGGAATGCCCCCCTCCTGCTCGGAAGCGGCCTGCATCTCGTCACGGCTGTTGATCCGGGGGAAGGGCACGTCGGAGAAACTCGCACAGCGGCGCCCAGCCTTCCTTCGGGGAGAAGACCAGCAAGCGCTCGGCCGGTAGGGAGTCGATGACCTCCTGGTTGCGGCGTTCGAACCACTCGGTCATGAAACCCCGGTCCCGCAGTTTGTCGCCAAAGGCGTCGAAGATCGTGCCCTGGAGCATGGTGTCCATCGGCGTGCCCTTGTGGGCGTCGTTCATCTGGTCGGAAAAGATCGTCTCGGTGACCGAGTCGAACCAGCCGTCGGCGTCCCGCACCGTGAGGACCACCTTGGCCTCGGGGAAGTGGTCCGCCAACTCACGCCAGTAGCTGCAGGCGGGGTAGTCGGTGGTCGACGCGTAGCCGTCGAAGATCCGGTCCCACTCCGGCTTGCCCGCGACCACGTCCAGCCACAGCGGCACGTTGCGTCGGGCGCCGGCCATCAGTTCGGCCATGTGATAGCTGGGGCCCAGCCCCAGATGCTCCAGGGCGAACTTGAGTGAGAAGGTGGCCGTGCGTCCCACGCCGGCCCCGATGACCTTGAGTCCCATGGGTTTCCTTTCGTCGCGTTAGATCGCCTGCGCCTGTTCCGTGCCGAAGGTACCGTGGCTCAGGAAGTGCGCCACCCGGCCGGCGACCAGTGGGGAGAGCACCATCGCCGTGTGCGACACCTGCATCGTGAGGTATTCGGTGCAGCCGGGCAGTTTGCTCTCGGAAAGCGAGACCATCCCGTCGTTGGGTTCCCGGAAGCGGGTGATCAGTTGTCCCAGTCCCACGGGAAGGGTGCCCGCGATCACGCCGACTTCGCGTCCGGCAGGCAGCGGCCAGGCGTGAACGGTGCCGTCGGTCAGATCGCGAATCGAGGCGCCGACGATCTGCTGCCCGATCTTGTGGCTCATCATCACGTCCCCCGGCTGACTGGCCAGGTGCGGCGTGCCCAGGGTGACCACCCGGCCCTCGGGCAGGTCGGTCTGGGTGCCGAGCATCGCCCGGATGACCAGGCCACCCAGGCTGTGCCCCACCAGGTGCACCCGGTTTTCACCGAGCTCGCCAACGTAGGCCGCAAGCTGCCGGCCGTTGGCCTCCAGGTCGTTGCGCACCGAGGGGTACGAGAACCGGCGGGTACGGAACCCCATCTGCTGCAGGCGCCGGGACAACGGGCTCATTGCCCAGCCGTACATCCAGAGGCCGTGGACCAGGACCACGGTGTCACCGCTGCCGCTTTTCTGAGCGTCTACAGGCATCGAATGATTCTATCCGACAGTTTCAGAGCAGGCGATTGAGAGGCCGGTATACTCAGGGGAATGCGGTCGGCGGCGGTCGGCCGTGTAGGGGGGAACATGCCGCGATTCGCGCCGCGACTGATCTTCGCGCTGGTCTGGCTGGCGTGTGTCTCCGCGTTTGCCGCGGGGGACTCCCTCGAAGCGCCGCTGAAGGAGTGGTGTCAGCGCGGAATCAACGATTCGGCCTCTCCGCTGTCCCTCAGCCCGCCGCTTGCCGGCGATGAGGAGGGGCTGGCAGCTCCATTCCTCGAGCGTCTCCAGGGTCAGGGGGTGCGGGTCTCCGTTCGGCCGGGAGCCGATCGCAGGGATGTGCTGGCCTTCTACGAGGACATCCTGCGCGGGCTCGACGACGGCGGCGGCGAACTCGAGGTGCTGGCGGAGGACCCGGTCGCGTCCAGGCCGGACCGTGAGGGGCGGGCCCGGCTGACGTTGCGTAACCGTTCGGCGCATCCGCTCCATGACCTCTCGATCTCCCGGCTGCGCTGGGTGGCCTCCTTCTCCGAAGAGACGCGACCAGCGGATGGGCCGGAGCCCGGACCCGATCGCTGGGCTCTCCAAGGGCACGCCCTGCCGCTCGAAGCGGGAGCGGGCGAGACCCTCGGCCCGGGGGAAGAGCTGACCTTCGAGGTCACCTTCTCCGAGCCGGTGCCCGGGCATCTTGGCGTGCCGAATCTGCTCGTCAGATTCAGCGACGAGGCGGGCAACCTCCGTCGCGTCGTGCCTCCGGTCGAGGTGCTGCGGGTTGAATCACAGGAGGCGAAGACGAAGTCAGGGCCTCTGAGTCAACCGGAGGACTGCGCTACCGAAGCGACCGGCAGCCTGGTCAACACCCGGGTTCCGTCCTGCATCGGGATGGGGGACACCTGTCAGAAGTTGGTCGGAGACGGGGACTACATCGCCTTTCTCCAGGAGGAGGATCAGGCGGACCTCGACTTCGACGGCAACGGAAGGGTTTCGTTCTACGACCCGGGTCGGGTCAGCCTCTACCGCATCGGCACCGAGGAGCTGCGTCACCTGGGAGTCTCCGAGGACTTCGTCGCGGTCGACGATCTGGTGGCCTGGGAGGAGGGAGACGTCTTCCGTTGGCACCGCATCTCCAGCGGGGAAACCTCGGCGCCGATTCCCGGCCGGGACGTGGACATTCGCGGCGCACGGATCGCGTACTACGGCGCCGATCCCGCCGCCGCCGGGGACCCGGAAGCCGGCTGGAGCCTCAAGGTCCTCGACACGGGGACCGGCGAGGTGTTCGACAGCGGCATCAACGCGGAGGCGCCGGTCCTGGGCGACAACGTGGTGTTCTACAAGCGCCGGGTGCGTTCCGAGGGCTCCTGGTTCATCTGGTACATCTGGTCCGAGCTCTACTGGGTGCGCCTCCCCGGGGCGGACCATCTGCCCGAGGGCCCGCAGTTCGCCGGGATGGAGGTCGAAGACTTCTGGTTCTGGTACTACGGCTTTTTCAGTTCGATGCGCACCGAAGGGGATGCCGCGACGGCGGCCAACGGCCGGTCGGCCTGCGCGACCCGGGCCGGCGGGCAGACGCGCTGTTTCGAATCCGGAGGGCGGCCGTTTCTTCAGGCCGGGTCGATGTTCTACGCCGATCGGGAGCAGCGGCTGCGGGCCTATGACATCGAGGAAGAATCTCCCCGTTCCCTGGACGCCTACGGGGTGCCGCTGCGTTTCGACGGCCGGCACCTGACCTTCGCCTACGGCTGCGTCGACGGCTGCGGCTACGACAACCTCGGTCTGCTGGACACGACCACCAGCGAGATCCAGGCGCTCAACGGCGGGCCGATTTCCCTCCCCTTCGAGTTGTCCTTCGTCTACGAGCGGCAGTCCGGACCGGCTTACGTCTGGCGCCAGCGAACCGGGCCGGGGTGCGGGGAAGAGGACACCCGGCTTCACTATCACGACAGCCGCACCGGAGAAACCCTCCGCACGAACTGGACCGCCGGGTCCTATGGCGGCGTGCGTCCCCAGGGGGACGAGCGCCTATTCAGTTTCAACCTGGCCCAGTGGCGCCAAGGGACCGATCTCGATCCACATCCGGGCCGGCCGGGCACCACGATGCTGGCCTACTACGTCCTGCCGTGCCATGGCTTCGCCGACCTGGAAACCCACATCGACAAGGCGTCCATCGAGGATCCCGCCCAGCGTCTGGCCCTGCGGGAGCGCGTGCGGCGTGCGCAGCAGGCCTTCGAGCGGGGAGAGACCTACGCGGCGGCCGAGGGCTTCTGCGCCCTGGCCGAGGGGATGGCCTTTGCGCCGCCCGGGGGCATCGCCCCCCGTTCGGCCGAGATCGTCACGACCTGTTTGCAGAGCGCCGCGGTGTCTCTCGGGATCTTTCCCGATGAGGGCTTCTGCGCCTCCTTTGACAACTGCGCCGTTTCGGTGAATCCCGGTCAGGCGGATTTCGATGGAGACGGCGTCGGCGGCGCCTGCGACATCTGCCCCTGGGATCCGGACCCGAGGCAGCTCGACGGCGACGGGGACGGCTTCGGTGACGCCTGCGAACTCTGTCCCGGACTGGCCGAGGAGGAGCAGTTCGACCGGGATCACGACGGCATCGGAAACGGCTGCGACAACTGCGTCTTCGCCGCCAACAGGGATCAGGTGGATCGGGACGGGGACGGTTGGGGAGATGCCTGCGATCTGTGTCCCGACCTGTTCTTCGA
>CAZBZH010000276.1:0-6158 GCA_964496265.1 uncultured Acidobacteriota bacterium
AACGAGGCCGGGGTCCTCCCCTGCGACGCCTCGATGGGCAGGATGGATACGACGGCATCCTCGACCGGGATGTCCTCTTCATCCTCCGGATGCGTGAGCTGGGCGTGCACCTCGGTCTCGCTCCCGGCGGACGGCAGAGTCGCGGCGAAGAGCACGACGAGCATGGCGATCAGCAGGCGCGAACGCTCTCGGTACAGTGCGGGGGGAAGAAATCCCGACATGGTGTTCTCCCGGTGATTGCGGGTTCGATCTTCGACGATACGCCGTAGACTCGGGGCATGGCAAGCGCGGAACAGGGTCTGCGCCGGGCGGTTTCCCGCTGGCAGATCGTCGGCCTGGCCCTCAACGACGTGATCGGCAGCGGCGTCTACCTGCTGCCGGCGGCGGCGGCGGTGTTGCTCGGCGGCGCCAGCATCGGCGCGGTGCTGCTGGCCGGGCTGGCGGTGCTGCTGCTGGTGCTCTGCTTCGCCGAGGCCGCCAGCTACTTCGACGAGCCGGGGAGCGCCTACCTCTACGCCCGTAGCGCCTTCGGCGATCTGGCCGGCTTCCAGGTCGGCTGGATGACCTGGCTGGCGAGAGTCTCCTCGGTGGCGTCGCTCTCGGTCGGCTTTGCCCAGGCGCTGAGCTACGCCTGGGAAGGGGCTTCCGCGGGGCCGGGCCGCACCGCGGCGATCGTGCTGCCGCTCTTGGCCCTGGCTGCCCTCAACATCGTCGGCGTGCGGTCCGGCGCGGGCACCGCGGTGCTGCTGGTGATCGCCAAGCTGGTGCCGCTCCTGATCTTCGTCGGCGCCGGCGTGTTCTTCGTCTCCGTCGAGACCATTCGCGGTCAGCCCGCCGGCAGCGGAGACCTGGGCGCCGCGGCACTGCTGCTGCTCTTCGCCTACGCCGGCTTCGAGAACACCGCCGCGCCCGCCGGCGAGTACAAGAACCCGCGCCGGGATATCCCTTTCGCCCTGCTGGTGCACATCGGGGTGGTCACCCTGTTGTATCTGGCGGTGCAGGTCATCGTTCTCGGCACCCTCGAGCATGCCGGGGCTTCGGAGACCCCGTTGGCCGACGCCGCCGGCAAGTTCCTCGGGCCCGCCTTCGGCGTGCTGCTGACCTTCGGCGGCGCCATGTCGATCCTCGGCACCAACAGCAACACGGTCCTCGCCGGCCCGCGCTACCTGTTCGCCCTGGCGAAGGATGGCTACGGTCCGGCCTTTCTGGGCGGGGTGCATCCCCGCTACCGAACCCCCGCGGCGGCGATCGCGCTCCAGGTCGCGGTGGCGCTGCCTCTGGCGCTGACCGGAGGCTTCGCCGAACTGGCTGCGCTGTCGGTGGTGGCGCGGCTGGCCACCTACTTCGGCACGGCCGCGGCACTGCCGGTGCTGCGGCGCAAGTTTGCCGGCGCCGAGGGAGCGTTCCGCTTGCCCGGCGGCTGGCTGATTCCTATCGCGGCCTGTGGGATCACGGTGGTGTTGGCGCTCAGCGCCGAGAGCAAGAACCTGATCGCCGCGGGGATCGCGGCGCTGGCGGGCATGCTGCTGTTCGCGACCCGCCGAAAGCGCTAGGGCACCAGCTCGCGCCCATTCCGGGCGCTAGCCCTGGCCCAGCGCCGCGCGGGCTTCGTCGAGCTCCGGCTGTCCGGCGTCGGCATCCTTCCATAGCTCGAGGAAGCGCCGGTACTCGACCTTCGCCGCGTCCGACCGGCCTTGCTTGTCCAGCAGCCTGGCCAGGGACAGCACGTGGCGGGGCTCGAGGATCGCGGCGGCGGCGCCGGTGCGGGTCGGTGAGGTCAGCCGCTGGTAGATCTCGATCGCCTCGTCTTCGCGCCCGTTGGCCGCCAGCACCCGGGCGCGAATGTCCCGGCCGGGGAAGTTCATGATGTAGGGGTAGCCGAAGAAGTTGTCGAGCATCAGGCTGATCTCGAAGCTCACCTCGGGCGCGACCTCGAGGGCGCCCTCGACATCCCCTTCGGCCAGCAGGATCTCCGAGTCCACCATGCCCTTCCAGCTGTTGAGCCAGTAGTCGGCGATGTTGGGCATCTCCCCGACCATGCCCAGCTGCTTGCGCGCGTCCTCGGTGCGGCCGTTGGCCGCGTAGAGATTCGCGGTGACCAGGCGTGCCCCCTGGACCATGTCCTGCTTGACGCTGTGGTCGGTCACGGCGTTGAGGCCCTGGGAGATCGCACCCAGCATGCGGTAGGCGGTTTCATTGTCGCCGCGCTCGGTGGCGAGGAAGGCGTGAAGCAGCGCGACCTGCCCTTCGTCCTCGGGGGAGTTGGATGCCAGGGCCTGCTGCTGGGCCTCGGCCAACGCGGCGTCGGCATCCCGTTGCCGGCCGAGGCGCGACAGGTAGAACGCCTCGATGAACGGGCCCAGAGCGGGTTGGCCGTTCTGCACCTCGGACAGCCGGCCCAGCTCCCGGGCCTCGGTCATCGCCTCGCCGTAGCGCCCGAGCACCGCTAGGCAGTGCATCCGGCCGCTGCGGGAGGCCAGGAAGTCCGGCTCCTTGTCGATGGCCTGATCGTAGAACCCGATCGCGTCGTCGTAGCGGCCCAGCTTCATGCTGATCTCGCCCATACTGTCGAAGGGGTTGGGTTCGTTGGGGTAGAGGTCGGCGTAGATCCGCAGCTGCTCCAGCCCGTCCTCGCCGCGACCGGCGCCGTAGAGCGCGTAGCCGTACTGGTTGCGCAGCGCGCCCGAGCGGGGCACCGCCGAGACGCCCTTCTCCAGAATCGCCAGGAAGGAGTCGTAGTCCTTGCTGCGGTTGTAGAGCTGGGAGAGGCGGACGTAGGCGTCCTCCTCGTCGGGGTATTTCTCGATCAACTCGCTCAGGTACTTCTTGCCCGCGACGCCGTCATGCTCCAGTTCGATGGCGAATACACCCTCGAGGAACAGGCGCTCCCGTTCGGGCAGGCGGTCCTTCTGCCGCATCGCCGTCTCGTAGTGGGAGCGGGACTCCTCGCCGTGGGTCAACGCGGCGAGTTCGAAGTGCGCCATGGCGAAGCCGGGGTCGACGGCGATCGCCTTGGTGAACGCGACCTTTGCATCGCCCCGCCGCAGGTTGCGGCGCGCCTCGAGCCCCTCGTTGTAGAAGCGGTAGGCCTCGAGGTTATCGGTACGCATATCGGCGATACCGCGATCGGCGGAGACGCTGACCTCGAGCCCGATCTGGATCCGCTGGGTCAGCTGATCGACCAGGGGGAACACGTCGGGACCGGTGACGGTGTCGCTGAAGATCAGCCGGCCGTTTTCTACATCTTCCACCCGCACGTCAATGCGTACGTCGTCGCCGGCCTGGTAGATGTCCCCGACGACCACGGCACCTGCGCCGGCGCGCCGGGCGACTTCACCGACGACGCTGGGATCGATCTCGTCGCTGTCCGAGCCGAGCTGGCGGGAGACCTCGTGAACCCGCTGGCTGGAGACGATGTCGAGATCCGGCGACTGGGCCAGACCGGTCAGCAGCATGCTGGGCAGGCCGTTGGAAAGCCACGCCAGCTCCGGCACGGCGCTGTGATCGCGGAAATCGAGCACCGCGACGGCGGGGCGCCCCGCGGCGCCAATACCCACCGCGTCGCTATCTCCGGGCGTGGCGCTGAACCAGCCCTGAGACCAGCCGACCAGGCCCAGCAGGCCGACCACCGCGACGGCGGCGATGCCCAGGCCGAAGCGACGCCCGCTACCGCCGCCGGCGCCGAAGCTCTGGAATACGCCCGAGTCCACTTCCTGCTTGAGCCGGCTGAGTTCGTTGTGCAGTCCGACCGCCGACTGGAACCGGTTCTCCGGGTCTTTCTCGAGACAGCGCAGGATCACCCGGCCCAGCGCCCGGGGGATGCGTTTGTTGACGTCGGTCACCGAGACCGGCGCGTCTTTCAGGATCGAGGAGATGATCGAGATGCCGCTGTCCCCCTCGAAGGGGCGCTTCCCGGTGGCCATCTCGTAGAGCAGGATGCCCAGGGAGAAGATGTCGCTGCGGACATCCACCGCCTTACCCTGGGCCTGTTCCGGGGACATGTAGGCGACGGTACCGATGATGCGACCATCCTGGGTGATCGAGGCGGTCGGGGCCTGGGAGTCGGAGGTGGTCTTGTCGACCTGCAGCACCCCCTGGGTCTGCTTGGCCAGGCCGAAGTCCAGCACCTTGAGCCGGCCGTCGTCGCTGACCATCACGTTCTCGGGTTTGAGGTCCCGGTGAGTCACTCCCTGGCGGTGGGCGGCGGCCACGGCGTCGACCAGGGGCAGGGCCAGGTCGAGGAACTCCCGCAGGGGCAGGCCGTCCTCGGGGATGCTCCGGCCCAGGGGGCTGCCCAGCACCCGCTCCATGGCGATGAAGGCGACGCCGTCGGTTTCCTCGACGGCGTGGATCGTGACGATGTTGGGGTGGTTGAGGGCGGCGACGGTGCGGGCCTCCCGCTCGAAGCGCTGACGCCGCTCGCCGTCCTCCATCATCTCCGCCGGCAGGATCTTGAGCGCCACCTCCCGGTCGAGTTTCTGGTCCTGGGCCAGGTAGACCTTGCCCATTCCCCCCTCGCCGAGGACGCTCACGATCTTGTAGTGCAGGATTTGATCGCGATTCATTGAGGCTCCCCTGCCGACACGTTCCTCCATGATACCCAGTTCATCGAGTAGACGCTTCGAAAGGCCGCCGGGTATTTCGTCAACAAACGTAAACCGGGGGCAGTTGGCCGCAAAGCCTCGTTTCGGGCGGTTCCGGGCCTCAGTCGTTGGCGATCGTCCAGTGGTGGCGGATCCTGGGTTGTTCCCGGATCCGGTCGTGGACCGAGATCCGACGGGCCGCCGGGGGGAGCTCCGCAGGGGACCGCCGGGCGCGGCGGATCGCCCGGAGGACCACGACCGCGAACGCGACCCCGAGGAGCGGCACCAGCGCGAAGACGGATAGGAACAGCTGTCCCCGGGGGCCCCACAGGTAGACCACGTTCATCGCCGCAAGGCCGCTCAGCACCAGGGCCCATTTCTGCGAGGGTGAGAGGCGGTGATGCTCCGGGGTTGCCTCGGCCGCCTTGCGGCGCTCGATGAAGCTCGAACCGTAGGGTCCGTTCTCCCGGGCAACCAGGATCACGCAAAGCGGCAGTATCCCGTGAGCGAACGCCCTTCCCCACAAGCTCCCGTGCTGACCCGGCATTGCCTCGGCCATGCTCCAGGCCAGGCTGGTGTACTCGCCGACGATCGCCGCGAGCAGCAGATGCCCGCCGGCGAGGATCAGCATCGGGAACTTGGCAAGGGGAATCGCCGCAACAACGATGCCGGCGAGCAAGCTCAGCACCAGATGACGCTCGTCGCTCCACGGCATCTCGACGACGCGTCGCAGGATCTCGCTGAGCACCAAGGCGTAGCCGCCTACGATGCCACGTTCCACGCCCGCGTAGACGCTTTGCTGCTTTCGGGTCATGGCCGTCCTAATCGCCGCCGACACGGTACTGATGGCGGATGTTGGGCTGGTCCCGCACCCGGTCCTGCACCGAGACCCTCCGCGCCGCTATCGGGAGTTCTGGCCGCGGCTTGAGGGAGTCGATCGCGGCTCGTACCAGCGCGACGAGGACCACCAGCGCGATGACGGCGAGGGCGACGGCCGATCCGACGATCAGGATCGGTCCGGCGTGGCCACTGAAGACGACCAACAGAAGGGGGGACACGACACACACGGCCAGCAGCAGCTTCCCGCCGGTGGAGATGCGCCGATGGCCCGGCGCGGCCTCGGCGGACTCGCGCCACTCGGTCAACGCCGCGCCGTAGGGGCCGTTCTGCCTGGCGATCAGGACGACCAGAACGGGGATCACGCCATGCAAGAACGCATTGGCCCAGACCTGGGGGTCGGACTCACTGACCGCTCGCACCAGGCCGGTGAATCCGGCGACGTATGACGTGATCAACAGGTGCCCGCCGGCCAGCAGCATCATCGGGAACTTGGCCAGCGGGAACAGCACCACCGGGATCGCGGCGATGAAGATCAACTCGACCGGAAGCTGATCGCCCCATTGCGACTCGACGTAGCGGCGCACGATCTGGCCGAGCACCACGGCATAGCCCCCCACGAGGCCGCGCTCGACGCCGGAGTAGATGCTTTGCCGTAGTGGAGTCATGGTCGCCTCCGATGCGTGGTTGGTTGCTGGGCTGGTCTTGTTCCGGTCAGTTGTAGAGGGTCCAGTGAGG
>CAZBZH010000277.1:0-6140 GCA_964496265.1 uncultured Acidobacteriota bacterium
GACAGCAACATCATCGTCACCGGAACCAACGTCATCGGCCAGGAGTTGCGGCGCATCTTCTCCCGCGACGCGAAACAGGGGGTCGGCGTCGGCCTGTTGATCGTGTTCGTGCTGCTGGTGATCGACTTCCGCAGCCTGCGCCTGACCCTGATCGCCATGGCCCAGCTGGTCAGCGGCGTGATCATGATGCTGGGGCTGATGAAGATCATCGGCATGCAGCTCAACTACGCCAACGCCTTCGTCGCCACGATGATTCTCGGGGTCGGTATCGACTACAGCATCCACATGGTGCACCGCATGAACTGGAGCGGCGGCAAGGTCGAGGAAGGGTTGATGGAAACCGGCAAGGCGGTAGTGCTCGCGGCCCTGACCAACATCGCCGGTTTCGGCACCCTCTGGTTCGGCAACTACCCGGCGCTCCAGAGCTTCGGCAAGGTCGCGACCTTCGGCTCGCTGACCTGCCTGTTCACCTCGCTGACGCTGGTGCCGGCGCTGATGGTGGTCGGCCGCAAGAAAGGTGAGGACGCCCGGGCATGATGTTCTGGATTGCGGTCATCCTCGGCATCGTCGAGGGGCTGACCGAGTTCCTGCCGATCTCCTCCACCGGCCACCTGATCGTGACCAACGATCTGCTGGGCTTCGAGGGCGAACGCTCCAAGATCTTCGCCATCGTGATCCAGCTCGGCGCGATCCTCTCGGTGGTCTGGGAGTTCCGCGAACGGCTGTTCAAGGTGGTGCGGGACCTGCCGACGAAGCCCGAGGCCCGGCGCTTCTCGCTGGCGCTGTTCGTCGCCTTCCTGCCGGCGGCGATCATCGGGCTGCTGGTCCACGCCTTCATCAAGGAACACCTGTTCTCGGTCAAGACCGTGGCCATGGCGCTGATCGCCGGCGCGATCCTGATCCTGATCGTCGAGTCGCTGCCCCTCAAGGTGCGGACGAAGAAGGCCGAGAACATCAGCCTGCTCCAGGCGTTCGGCGTCGGTTTCGCCCAGTGCCTGTCGCTGTGGTCCGGCTTCTCCCGCTCGGCGGCGACGATCCTCGGTGGTCTGGTCTGTGGCCTCGAACGCCGGGCCGCCACCGAGTTCTCGTTCTTCCTGGCGATCCCGATCATGTTCGCCGCCACGCTCTACGACCTGCTCAAGGATTACGAGCACCTGGCTCCCGGCGACTTCGGCTGGCTAGCGCTGTCCTTCGCGGTGTCCTTCGTGGTGGCCTGGGCCTCGATCCGCTGGCTGCTCAAGTTCGTCTCGAGCCACAGCTTCAAGCCCTTCGCGATCTACAGGCTGATCGCCGGGACGGCGCTCCTGATCTACGCCTGGTAGCGGGCTAGCTCCGGGCAGCGAGAGCACGCGGTAGGGCTAGAGCCGTCTGAGGTTCTGCCCGACGAGTTGCTTTGCGCGTTGGAACTCTGCCTCACACTCGAACAGGCCGCGAGGCAGTACAAGAAATACTTCCGCCGTTTGGTAGATCAGGATGACCCGGGTCGAAGCGCGATAGCGCCCAAGATCGCTCCACGAAGCTTCGTCCCCGGAGTCTTCTTCGTGAAGCCCCGCTTCGGACAGCATCAGCTGTACCCGCGGAGTTGTTTGCATGTGCAGGCGATACTCTCGCCGAAAGCGATAGGGCAAGAACACGCCGAGCCAGACCGGGAGGTACATCAAGACGAAGAAGAGTCCGAGGAACTCCAGCGCGGATAGGTGGCCCTGAATCCATCCCACGAACGCAAACCCGGCGAAGCCTACGGCGAAGAGCAGAATGAGGGCGCCGGCAACCGCGAGGGCCGGGCGAGGGCGGATATGAAGCCACTGGGCGTGGACGTAGTCTCTCTCCGAGATGGTTCCTCGAACGAGGATGGGGCGATCGTCGTCTCGCAACGCCTACCCCTGCCACTGAGCCCGGTAGCTTAGCCCCAGGTTCAGGATCCGCTGCAGCAGATCCCCGTACTTCAACCCGGTGAGCTCCGCCGATTCGGCAAAGTCCTCGCCGTAGGCCAGCTGCGGGTTGGGGTTGGCCTCGATCAGGAACACCTCGTCCTTGTCGTTGATCCGCAGGTCCATGCGGGCGTAGCCGGTCAGGTTCAGGGCTCGATAGGCGCGCTTGCACAGGTGCTTGATCTTCTGGTCCAGCGCCGGGTCCAGTTCGGCGGCCTTGGTCTTGACGCCGATCTTCTTCTGGTAGTCCTCGTCCCACTTGACCTTGGCGGTGGCGATCATCGGCTCGTCGGCCGGTTTGTTGGTCATCAACAGTTCCCAGGTGGGGAAGGTCTCCAGCCGCTGGTTGCCGATCACGCCGACGTACATCTCCCGTCCGGGGATGAACTGCTCGGCGATGGCGTCGGTGCTCAGTTGGCGGTGGATGAACGCCGCGCGCTCCTGGAGCTGTTCGTCGTCATTCACCAGCGAAGCCTTGGAGATGCCGACCGACCCCTCCTCGGTCAACGATTTGACCAGCAGCGGGAACTGCAGCCGCTTGGGCCGCCGCACCTTGCGGCCCATGGGCATGACCAGGAATTCGGGGCAGGGAATCCGGTGGTAGGCCAGGATCTTCTTGGAGAGCGCCTTGTCGTGGCCGAGCAGCAGTCCCCGGGGGTTGCAGCCGGTGTAGCGCCGTTTCATCAGCTCCAGGTAGCTGACCACGTGATGGTCGTAGACCGCGACGCCGTGGAACTCCTCGAGCAGGTTGAAGCAGATGTGCGGCCGGAAGTCATGGATCGCCCGGCGGATCACGCCGAGGTCGCTGCCGACGCCGAGGGGTTTGACCTCGTGGCCGATCTCCTCCAGGGTCACGACCACGTCGTATTCGGTCTTGAACGGCGCGATCTCCTTGTCGCTCATCCCCTCGATCGATTCCGGGGGAACGAGGTCCTCGTGCATCAGGACCATGACGCGGCGTTTGCGGCTCATAGGGCGATCTCGAAGCGGCCGGTGCGCATGTAGGTCATGGTCTGCACGGTGACCAGGATCACCGCCTGCATCCGTGACGGCCGCGGGGGCTGGGTCATCCGTAGTTTGCGCTGCTTGCAGTGGTCGATCATGTCCTGAAGGATCTGATCCACCGCGTAGTTATGGGCGCCGGTCCAGCGGGCGACCGTCGACTGGATCTCCTTGCGCATGCCCCGCAGGAAGCTGGCCGCGGTGGGACGGTCGCCGTAGCGCGGATCGTCGGAGAACAGCCGGCGCAGGTCGCGGTCCAGGTTGCGCGGCACCTTGGTCTCGTAGCGGGAGCGTTTGGCCGCGTAGTGCTCGCCCAGGGTCTGTTTCTGCGTGCTGAGCCGGTCGGGGCAGGCCCGGGAGCGCACCTTGGGCGGCTGCCCGGCGATCTCCTGCATCAACTCGTCGACGTACTCCAGCTTCCTGAGCGCCTTGGGCCAGTCGCGATAGCGGCGGCGCCACCCCGAGCGGGGAGTCAACCAAACGGCGAAGGTCTCGGCCCAGTCCTCGGCCGGATGGACCTGGGCGTACCAGGCATCCAGATGCACCACGAAGTTGCGGCTGTTGGGCCGCGGCCGGTAGTAGTCCGGGTAGGGCTCCGACCAACGCCCGAAGGTCTCCCGCCAGCGCTTGCGGTAGTGCAGCCGGTAGGCGGTGTCGATCGCGTGTCCTGCCTCGTGGCGCAGGATGCGCATGCAGGAGGCCTGGGTGCCCCCTTCGACCACCAGCATCTGTTTCTGTTCCAGCCGCTCCAGTCGCGGATGCGCCAGGTAGAACGGCACGGCGATGCCCGGTGACGCGTCCGGGGAAAACCACTCCGAGGAGAGCCAGACGTGGGGCCGAAAGTGGATGCCCTTCTCTTCCAACTCCTCGTAGAGCCGCTTCACCCGGCGAGCCGGTTCGGTCCGCTCGAGCTTGAGATCGAGATCGCAGAGGCGCAGGTCGAGCAGCCTGTCGTCGGTCCAGCGGGTCCAGGTGCGCCACGGACGCCTGGCCGCGCCTTTCTTCGAGCCGGTTCTGGGCTTGCGGCTGCTCATGGCCGCCAAGCTTACACCAGGGTGCATTCGGGACTGCGCCGCGCTTACCGGGCCGGCGGATCTCCCTCGAGCACCTCTCGCAGCTTGCGCGCGAGCGCCTCGGCGGAGAACGGTTTCTCCAGGAACTGCACGCCGGGCTCCAGCACCCCGCGGGGGGCGATGATCTCGTCGCTGTAGCCGGACATGTAGAGCACCCGCAATCCGGGCTGGATCTTGCGCGCCTTCTCGTACAGTTCCTTGCCGCTCATCGCGGGCATGATCACATCGGTGAACAACAGGTCCACCGGCTGGGTGTGGGTCTCGAGCAGGTCCAGGGCCGCGGCGCCGTTCTCGGCAACCAGGACCCGGTAGCCCCGCTGCAGCAGCAGCACGTTGGCCAGCCGGCGCACGTGGCTGTTGTCCTCGACCAGCAGGATCGTCTCGTCCCCCTGAAGATTGCGTGGGGTGGGATCCTCTCGTTCGATCGGTTCCGCCGGTTCTTCCGCCGCCGGGAACATCAACACGAACTGGGAGCCTTTTCGGGGTTCGGTCGAGACCTCGATCGATCCGCCGTGCTGCTTGACGATGCCGTAGACCGTGGACAGCCCCAGGCCGACCCGGTCCGAGCCCTTGGTCGAAAAGAACGGCTCGAAGATCCGATTGCGGACGTCGTCTTCCATGCCGCAGCCGGAATCCGAGACGGTCAGCGTCGCGTACTCTCCGGGAGCCGGGGCGCTACGATCGCCGGCGCCGACGCTGGCCCGCCCGGTGCTCATGGTCAACACGCCCCCCTCGGGCATCGCCTCGGCGGCGTTGACCGCCAGGTTCATCAATACCAGTTCAACCTGGCCGGGGTCGGCGAGAATCGGCGGCACGTTGTCGCCGGTCTCGAGATCGACGCGGATGTCCTCGCGAATGGTGCGCCGCAGCAGCGGTTCCAACTCGGAGATCGCCTGGTCGATGTCGAGGGGTTTGAATTCCAGCGTCTGTCGACGGCTGAAGGCCAGCAGTTTGCGCACCAGGTCCCGGGCCTGGCCACCGGCCCGCACGATCTCGTCGGCCGCGGCCCGTTGACCGGCATCGGTCGCGCACTGGATCAGCATGTCCCCGTAGCCCAGGATCGGCGACAGCAGGTTGTTCAGGTCGTGGGCCACGCCGCCGGCCAGCCGGCCGACCGCCTCGACCCGCTGGGACTGACGCACCTGCTCCTCGAGTTGGGAGGCCTGGGTGATGTCCTGGAGGTGAACCACCACCTTGATCATCTCGCCGTCGGCGATGATCGGGCTGATGGTCAGCCGGCCGGTCATCACGCTGCCGTCGCCGCGGATGTAACGTTTCTCCAGCGTGTAGGGCCGCAGGTCTTCGCAGCACTGCTGGAAGCGTTTGCGGCTGCGCTCCATGTCCTCGGGGTGGGTCACCTGTCGATAGGACATGCGGGCCATCTCCTCGACGGAGTAGCCCAGCATCCGGCTCATCGCCGGGTTGATCGAGAGGAACTGACCGCGGGCATCGGCGATGGCCATGCCCACGTCCGACGCCTCGAAGGAGTTACGGAACAGCGCTTCACTCGCCCGTAGCTTCTGGGCCGCCCGGTGTTGCTCGGTGACGTCGTCGCCGATGATCTGGACGCCGCGGACCTTGCCGCTCTCGTCGGGCACCGGGGCGTAGGTCGCGACGTAGACCCGGCGGCCGCCGGGCATCTCGACCTCGTCACGGTAGCGGGCGGGCCTGCCGGAGGTCGCGACGCTCTGGATCCGATCGAGGTACCTCCCGCCGGCTTCCTCGCCGAACAGCTCGCGGATGTTGCGCCCGACGAGCTGCTCCCGGGGGGTAGCCATTTCCTCGCAAGCGCGGCGGTTCATCAACAGGCAGGTGCCGTCGAGACTCCAGTAGCCGATCCCGAGACCGGCGTTATCCAGCAGCAGCCGGAACGCCTCTCCGCGGATCGGGTCGCGTTGCTGAGGTTGGCCGGAGGGGGTGGGATTCTGTGGGGACGGACCGGGACGTTGGGGTCGTTCTCCCATCAGAAGGGCAGCACCTTTCCACCGGGCCCGAGGAAGGCGCCGTTCTGATCGGGCGTGGCCTCGAGCACGATTCGCAGGACCTCTTCGGAGGCCGGTCCCAGCGGCAGGGGGGCCATGGAGCCGCCCATGTTGGTCTGGACCCAGCCCGGATGGATCGCCAGGGCGATGAA
>CAZBZH010000278.1:0-6124 GCA_964496265.1 uncultured Acidobacteriota bacterium
GCTCCAGCCCCAACCCGGGGCCGGGCGGCTGGGGCTGGGTCTGGGTCCAGCAAGGGGAGATCCGGGGCGAGGGCCACGGCCACGACCCGGATACCACCAACAACCGGATGGAGCTGATCGCGCTGATCTCCGCCTTCGAGGCGCTGCCCGAGGACGCGGAGCTGACCGTCTACTCCGACTCCCGCCTATGCGTGGACACCATCACCAAGTGGGCCCCGGGCTGGGAACGCAAGGGCTGGGTGCGCAAGGGCGATCCGCTGAAGAACGTCGACCTGGTCAAGCGGCTGCTGGCGCTCTACCGGGCCCACCCGGACTGCAAGCTGGAGTGGATTGCCGCCCATTCCGGCTATCGCTGGAACGAGTACGCCGACTCCCTGGCCACCGCCTGGCGCCGGGACGAAGTCTGACCCCAGGACCGGTGCCTCGGACCGGGGCCCCCGCCCTTGACAGCGCTTTCGCCCGAGGTACTAAATAGGGCGAGTCCGGGCGGGTTCGTCCGGCGACGGGTCTCCCCAGCACAAGGATAAGCACATGAGCAGCGCGCCTCGTCGGCAATTCGTGTCCCTTCTTCGCCCTGCGCTCACGCTGCTGGCACTGGCCGTGATGGCCCTGCCGGCCGCAGCCCAGACCGAGGAGCCCCTCGAGGCCATGGCCGAGTACACCGTGGGCGTCGAGGATCTGCTCGAGATCCGCGTCTGGGGGGAGACCGAACTCGGCGCCACCGTGCGGGTCCGGCCCGACGGCAAGATCACCGTGCCGCTGGTCAACGACCTCTACGTCAAGGGGCGGACCACCGAGGAGATCCGCGCAGACATCAGCGCCAAGCTCGAGAGCTTCGTGCGGAACCCCAACGTGACGGTGATCCTCAACGAGCTGAACAGTTTCAAGATCTACGTGCTCGGTGAGGTTCAGGCCCAGGGGGTGTTTGCCCTGCAGCGGCCGACGACGATCCTCCAGGCGGTGGCGATCACCGGTGGGCTGACCGTCTACTCCAAGAAGAGCATTACCCTGATCCGCCGCGCCGGCGGCGAAGAGGTGCGGCTGGTCCTGGACTACAAGCGCATCCTTAAGGGTGAGGATCCGAACATCTTCGTCGAGCCCGGCGATACCCTGATCGTCGAGTAACGGCTCGTGAGCACGCAACGCCTGAATCGAGTTGTTGGACTCTGTCTGATGGTCCTCGCCGCCGCGGCGCCGCCGGCGCTCGCCGAGCGGGAGTGGGAGTTCAAGCCCACCGCCGGCACCGAGATGCTCTACAACAGCAACGTCCGCTTCAACGACGCCGCCTCCAATCGCAGCCGGGACGATGTGATCTCCAGGGTCAACCTGAGCCTGCCGCTGCTTCGCACCTGGCGCAAGGGCTCGATGCTGTTCGCCTACAACCCCGGTTATGAGCGGTTCTGGACCGAGCGCGCCTTCGACAACGTCGTTCATCAGGTCAACGCCTCGATCAGCGCCAACCCGAGTTTCCGCAGCGCCTTCTCGCTGTCGATGAGTTACCTGGACTCCCAGGAGCAGGGACTGATCCGCAACCTGGAGCTGGACGATCAGGATCCCGACCCGTTCGTGGCCCAGCGCACCCAGCGCGAACTGTTCGACGCGACCCTGGGCTACACCCAGGATCTGGGCACCCGCTGGCGGCTCAGCACCTCGGTCAACGCCCTGCGCTCCAGCTTCGACCAGATCGACGAAGAAGAGGATCTTGCGCCGACCGATCCGGCGGCGGTCGGCCTCCAGACCGAAGACCGCGAGGGCTACGGCGGAGCGATCGGGATGTCGCTGCTGACCCGTGCCGGAGCCTCCTACGGGCTGCGCTTCGGCTACCAGGAGTTCGACCTGGATGTGCGCGGCGACGGAGAGATCCAGTCGGTGGCCTTCACCATGGACACCGACGTGGGCCGGACCGGCGCGGTCTCCCTGCGGGTCGGCGGATTCTTCCGCGAGTTCAACAACCTGATCGCCGATCCCAACGATCCGACGGCACCGCCGACGCTGGTGTCCGGCGACGAGGACGGACTGCAGATCAGCTTCACCGCCGAGAACACCTGGCAGAAGGTGATCATGCGCCTGCGGGCCGATCGCCGGGCCAGTCTGGGAGGGGCGATCGAGGGCACGTCGATCAACACGATCCTCGGCTTCGTGCTGGCCAGCAACAACTCCCTGGTCTGGAACTGGAACACCACCGCCCGCTGGGCGCTGCGCGACCCGACCGACCCGCCCGAGGGCACGACCGGGCTGCAGCCCGAGGTCACGACCTACGCCATCGGCGGTTCGCTCAGTCGCAGTCTCGGGCGCTACTCCGACTTCAGCCTGCGGGCGGACTACATCGATCAGACCGCCGAGGGGGTTCTGCTGACCAGCGATCTGGTCGGCGACGCCTCGTTCTACAGCGTCTCCACCGGCTTCATCTTCTACCTCAAGGGTAAGGAAGAGTAGTCGGCTCCATGGCCCGCACCGTCTACTCGTCGGAGCATGGCAGTGTCTGTCCCCGCTGCGGGCATCCCCAGGCCCGCTGCGCCTGCTCCAGAAGCACCGGGCCGGCCTTCGATCCGTCGAAACCGGTGGTCGTGCGCCGCGAGACCAAGGGGCGCAAGGGCAAGGGGGTCACCCTGGTCGAGAACGTGCCGCTGGCCGGAGATGAGCTCAAGAGCTTCGCCAAGAAGCTCAAACAGCGTTGCGGTTCGGGCGGCACCCTCAAGGACGGCGTGATCGAAATCCAGGGTGAGCACCGGGATACCCTCGCCGCGGCCATCGAGGCCCGGGGCTGGAAGGTGCGCAAGGGCTGAGCCTGGCCGTCAGGCCGTCAGGGCGTCTCGCCGGCTCGCAGCTGGCGGGGATCGCGCAGGACGATCTGGGGCCGCCCCTTGTAGAGCTCGAGGGTCCCGGTCACGCAAACATCCCGATCGGCGAACTGTTTCTCGGGCCGGTCGAAGCGATCCCGATCGGTGTTCCAGATCACCAGGGTCAGCGCCTGGTTCGGGTGGGGCCGCCCCAGGTTGAGGAAGGTCGGCCGCCCCTCTCCGAGATAGCGGGCCGAGGCGACCGGGCCGCAGACCTCGACATGCTCGTCGATGTGCCGCCCCACGTCGCCAAGCGCGATCGTCGATGCTTGCGGCATGGCCCACAGGCCGCGGCCCGCCTCACGGGCCTCGTTCTCCAGTTCCCGGTAGCGCTCGGCCTGGGAGAAGGGGAAGCGGGTGTAGGCCCGGGCGTAGCCCCGGCGCAGTAACTCCGCGTTGAGCGACTCGGCCTCGCCTGGGGCGTCGTCGAGGAACACGTAGCGCAGGGCCCGACCGTAGGCGTCCCGGGTATCTCCCTCGGGATCGGTTTCCAGGCGCACCCGGCGGCCTCCGACCAGGGAGCGGGCGATCTCCCGCGACTCCGAGGCCATGCGCTCCGCCTCGCCGTTTCGTCCGCGGAGCTCCGGCGCGTCGATGCCGAGCAGGCGGACCGCCTCGTTCTTGCCGCCGAGCTGCACCCGGATGGTGTCGCCGTCGATCACGGAGGTGACCATCCCGCGCTCCCCCTCGGCGACGGCTCCAGTACAGCCCCAGAGGGTCATCGCCGCCAGGCAGAGTCCCAACGCGGCCGGAATTCCTCGAGCGATCCTCATCCTCGCATCGTGCCACGGAGCGGCCGGGTCCGGCCAGAGGCCAGCGGGCATTCCCGGTTCGCAGGACGAAACCGGGCCATCAAAAAAAATCGCGAATCCGGGAACCTCCCCCGGCCGCCGGTGTCGATGGCTTCACAAGGCGGGAGGAGCCCGCCCCGACCAGAGGCGGGAGGAACCCACCTTAGGAGATTGTCCATGTCCGACCCGCGCCACTACCAGATCGCCGTGCTCGGTTCGCTGATGGCCTACGGCTGCTTCGCCCTGGACTTCGCCGTGAGCGGACCCCGGATCGCGACGCTGGTGCTGGTGGCGCTGGGGACTCAGGCCCTGGCCTCCCGCTGGATCGGCATTCCCTTCGACTGGCGCAGCCCGCTGATCTCCTCGCTGAGTCTCTGCCTGCTGCTGCGTACGGACAACGCCTGGGTCGCGGTGCTGGCGGCGGGGATCACCATCCTCTCCAAGTTCCTGATCCGGTTTCGCGGCAAGCACCTCTTCAACCCGACCAATTTCGGTCTGATCGCGATTCTGCTTCTCGATGTCGGCTGGGTCTCGCCGGGGCAGTGGGGCAGCGCCGCCCTGGCCGCGTTCGCCTTTGCCGGTCTCGGCGGGCTGGTGGTCTTCCGCGCCCGCCGGGCGGACGTGACCTGGGCCTTCCTGCTGTTCTACCCGGCGCTGCTGTTTGCCCGGGCAGCCTGGCTCGGAGATCCGTTGGCGATTCCGCTGCACCAACTGCAGAGCGGGGCGCTGCTGCTCTTCGCCTTCTTTATGATCTCCGATCCCAAGACCACCCCCGACCGGCGCAGTGGCCGCATCCTGTTCGCCTTGCTGGGCGCCCTGGCCGCCGGACTGATCCGTTTCGTCCTGTTCCAACCCAATGAACTGCTGTGGGCGCTGGTGTGCTGCTCGATGCTGACGCCCCTGATCGATCGCCTGCTCCCGGCGCAACGCTACCGCTGGCAGCAAGCAACACCCGCTCTATCCGAATCCGAACCGACCGCCTTCCGGGGGCAACCGAAAGGAGTTCTCGCATCATGAAACGCCAGACCCTGCTCGCCGCGGCGACCTTCTGCGTCGCGCTGCTCGCCGCACCGCCTGTCGCCGCCTTCTGCGGCTTCTACGTGGCCAAGGCCGACAGCAAGCTGTTCAACGAAGCCTCCCAGGTGGCCATCGCCCGCCACGATGGCAAGACCGTTCTGACCATGGCCAACGACTACCGGGGGGAGCTCGAGGAGTTCGCCATCGTGATTCCGGTTCCGACCCTGCTCAGCCGGGAGCAGATCAACGTGGCGGACAAGCGTCTGCTGGATCACCTCGATGCCTATTCGTCGCCGCGACTGGTCGAGTACTTCGACGACGATCCCTGCCGCAGGGGATTCAAGGCGTTGCGCAGCCTGGGCTACCTGGGCAACACCGCGGTGCCCGAGGCGGCCGACATGGAAGCCCGCGCCCGCAGTCTCGGCGTGACCATCGAGGCGGAATACACCGTCGGCGAATATGACATCGTGATTCTCTCGGCCAAGCAGAGCGACGGTCTGACCACCTTTCTGACCGAAAACGGCTACAAGCTGCCCCGGGGGGCCGAAAAGGTACTGGGCAGCTACATCCGCCAGGACATGAAATTCTTCCTGGCCAAGGTCAACCTGGAAGAGCAGGCGCGGCAGGGCACGACCTACCTGAGGCCTCTACAGGTCGCCTTCGAATCCTCCAAGTTCATGCTGCCGATCCGGCTGGGGACCCTCAACGCTGAGGGGGAACAGGAGCTCTTCGTCTACACCCTGACCCGCAAGGGCCGGGTCGAGACCACCAACTACCGCACGGTGAAGCTGCCCACCGACATGGACATCCCCGGCTTCGTCCGCAACGAGTTCGGCGATTTCTACCAGGCGATGTTCCAGGAGCAGACCCGCAAACACGACGGCCGGGTGGTTTTCCTCGAATACGCCTGGAACATGGCCTGGTGCGACCCCTGCGCCGCGGACCCGCTCTCCCGGGAACAACTGCAGCAGTTGGGCGTGTTCTGGCTCGACGATACCCCGCAGCAGTTCGGGGGGCAGGCCCAGCAGGTCTTCATCACCCGCTTGCATCTGCGCTACGACGGCAAGCGCTTCCCCGAAGATCTGATGTTCCAGGAGACCTCGGACAGCAGCAACTTCCAGGGGCGCTACGTGATTCGCCATGCATACGAGGGCTACGAGGACTGCGAGAAGGGTGAGCGCTACCGCGAGGAGTTGCCCGCGCGCCGGGAGAAGGAAGCCCGGACCCTGGCCAACCTGACCGGTTGGGAGATCGGCGAGATCCGGGCCAGAATGGAAGCACAGGGCCTGGAGTTCCCGACCCTCGTCCCGAAGGAGGTCTGGTGGAAGCGCATCTGGAAGTGATCGGAGCGATCGTCCTGGTTTCGGTGCTCTCCGGTTGCGCGGCGCAGCCGGAGGCGCCGGCGATCGCCGAGTCCGCGGAGGCAGCTGCCGCGGAGTCCGCCGGACTCGAGCCGGGGCCGGCTGACACGGAAGG
>CAZBZH010000279.1:0-6121 GCA_964496265.1 uncultured Acidobacteriota bacterium
GCTTCTTGGAGCCGTTCTCACTGCCTGATCAAAGGCTCAATCGAGCGCGCACCGACTCAGACCGAGAGCACCTCAATCCGCGGCGGTGATGCGGCTTCGAAGCTGCATCAACGCCTGCTCGACGTAATCGACGAGCAGCTTCTGGCGCAGCGGCGAGCGGGCGAGCACGCCGAGGCTGACCAGGATACCGGTCATGAAAGCCGCCAGCTCGTCGGCGACTGCGTCCGACCTTCGGCGACGCTCGAGCTCCCGACGGGAGCGTCGGCGCTCGCCGGCCTCGACCCGGTGGGTCGTCAGCAGGGAGTTGCCTTCCTTCTGCTGGTGGCCGGCGTGACCTAGCCGCACCGGGGCGCCGGAAAGCCAGGCGCTGAGCCCGCTGCGCAGGTTGCCGTGGAAATCGACGGTCAGATCGGGCTTTTCGGCCCGCAGCCGGCGGCGCCAGGCGGCGATCTTGGCGGGCCGGGCCAGGGGAGACGCCGCCGCGAGGCGTTTTCGCGGGAAGAGCAGCAGCCCGTCGATATCCCCGTGCCCGGCAAGCACCTGCTCCCAGCGGTCGTCGACGGCGACCAGCAGCCGGGCCTCGGGCAGGCCCCGGCGCAGCAGCCGGATCGCCGGGAGGGCCCGCAGGATGTCTCCCATGGCGGCCAGACGGATGGCCAGCAGGGTCAGGCCGCGGCCGTGCTGCTCCACGGTCTGGACGATCGCTCTGGGAAGGGCGCGCACCGCCGCAGTATAGCGCCGCTTTCCGCCGGAAACGGGGCCTGGCCCCTGGGCCGGGCCAGCTTGACGAGGGGGGGCCGAGGCCTAACTTTTGCCCGGGGTACTCCGCGGGCCTTTGTCCGTGGCTGGGTAGGAAACGCGAGGGAATTCAAGCAGATGGATAGCAGCACGAAGCCCGAAGTCTCTCCGGGGCTCGTCTCCGGACGCCTCGAGGGAATCAGCGTTCCCGATCTGATGTGGGCGCTCTGCCGCCGGCGCCGCACCGGCGTGCTGAATCTCAGCCACGGATCGGTGCAGAAGTCGATCTACATCCAGGACGGGCGGATCGTCTTCGCCAGCTCCAGCGATCCCGATGATCGGCTTGGGGAGCTCCTGCTGCGGATCGGCATGGTTCGGCTGGAGCAGCTGGACGAGGTGCTGGGCCGCCTCGACTCGGGCAAGCGCCTGGGCACCCTGCTGGTCGAAGCCGGCCACCTCGAACCGGAGCAACTGGTCGAGGGTGTGCTGAACCAGATCCAGGAGATCGTGCTCGGCCTGTTCACCTGGGAGCAGGGTGAATACCGCTTCGAGGAGAGTGAACTGCCGACCCAGGAGGTGATCACCCTGGGGATGCGCACCCCCGAGATCCTGATGCAGGGGATCCGCCGCATTCGCTCCTTCGTGCGCATTCGCCGCAGCGTCGGCCCGCTGCGCACGGTGTTCCGCCGCACCGAGAACTGGGAAGACGCCTTGCACGGCCTGGAGCTGAACGAGGGCGAGAAGCTGCTCGTCGCCCGGCTGCAGGACAACAGCAGCATCCAGGAACTCTGCGACGAGGTCTTCCTCTCCAACTTCGAGATTTATCAGACGCTCTGGGCGCTCAAGGTGCTCGGGGTGATCAGCGAGGTCGAGGCCAGCGCCAGCACGGCGAAGGGTGCCTCCCTCGAAGGGCTGCTGGATGCCGAGGGCATCGCGCCGATCATGGTTCGGCTCTGCCGCAGCCGGGAGACCGGCGTGCTCTACGTGAGTAGCGGCTCCCGGGAGCGCACCTTCCACATTCGCGAGGGCAACTGCGTCTTCGCCACCAGCAACGATATCGAAGACGGCCTGGTCGCCTATCTGCTGCGGCGGGGCGTCATCTCGCTGCAGGACCGTGAGGAGACCGCCAAGCGGTTGCTCTCCAACAAGCGGGTCGGCGCGATCCTGCGTCAGCTCGGCGTGATCGAGGAGGACGAGCTCCAGGATCTCGTTCGGGAACAGCTCAGCGAGATCGTGTTCGACACCTTCCACTGGCAGACCGGCGATTACACTTTCGTATCCGGTGAGCTGCCGACGGTGGAGGAGATCACCCTCGCGCTGTCTCTCGAGTCGCTGGTCGCCGCCGGTCAGCGCCGCATCACCTCCTGGACCCGGATCCGCGAGGGTTGCGGCGGTCTCGACCGTCCGTTGACCCTGACGAAGGACTACCTGGAGGTGCTCGACCGGATGAGCGTCGGCACCGAGGAGTGGGAGGTGGTCTCGTTCCTGCGCCAGCCCACGACCCCACGGGACATCTGCATCCAGAGCCGGCTCGAAGACTTCCGCGTCTGTCAGGTGCTGTGGACCCTGCGCACCCTGGGAGCGGTCGAACAGGCCGACCCGGCCGCGGTGGCCGTCGGCGCGCCTGCCGACGCCGCCTCGGTCTCCGAGGATGCGGTTGCTGCGCAGGAGCCGCTGGAAGCTCAGCCAGCCGAGGCGGACTCCGAGCCGCAGGTGGCCGAGCCCGTCGCAGGGGAAGCGGAGCCGGTCGAGGCGGAACCCGTCGAGGTTCAGGACGAGTCCGTCGAGGTCGACGCCGACTCGGTGGAGACGGCCGCCGAGCCGCTCGAGGCCGCCGATGCCGCCGAGGCCGAGCCGCTCGCCATCGAGGAAACCCAGGACGAGATCGAGGAGGAGGTCGCCGCCGAGCCGCTGGTCGAAGCGGCCGAGGAAGCCGTCGAGCCCGAGATCCACGCCGAGCCCGAGGCCGCCGACGAGGCGTTCGAGGCCGAGGGTGTGGAAGCTGAGGGCGTCGAGACCGAAGGGGTCGAGTACTCCTGGAAGGTCGACGCGATGGACCCGGAGGAGCCCGCCGACGAACCGGCCGAGGAAATCGAAGCTGCCGACTCGGAAGATTCCCAGGGCGTCGAGGCTGCCATCGAGGAACGACCGGACAGCGCCGAGGCGGTGGAAGCCGCCACCGGGCAAGCGGACGAGTCGTCGGACGAAGCCGAGGAGCCCGAACCGGTCGACCCTGCCGAGCAGGCGATCATTGACGGACTCAAGGCGCTGCCCGGCGTGCCGTCGGGAGACAGCACGACCTATATCCCGCGAGAAGCGGTGGAGGCCGCGCTTCAGGGGCGCGCTTCCGGCGAGGCCGAGGACGCCGAAGACGCCGTCGAGGACGGCGCCGCTGGCGAAGGGCAGGAATCCGCCCAGACCATGGAGGCTGCCGCCGAGTCGGTCGAGGCCGAAGAGGCTTCCGTCGAAGCGGGCAGCGAGTTCGAAGACAACTACGACACGGCCCTCGACGATCTGATCGGTGCGCCGGTCGCCGAGGCCGAAGCGGCCTACGCCGAGGAAGCCGCCGACCAGCTCGCCGAAGAGTACGCCGAGGAAAGCACCGAGGTGTCCGCCGAGGCAGCCGCCGCCGAGGAAGCACACGCCGACGTGGCGGGCTCCAACGGCGATGTTCCCAAGGACAGCACCTCGGAGATCCCCCGTGCCGAGGTCGAGGCCGCCCTGGAAGAGGAGCCGGCGCTGCCGGCCTTCGAGCCGCCGGAGGATCTCGACTTCCACATCGCCCGGCTCAACGCCCGGCAGAAGATCGTCTACCGCATCATCCGCACCGAGGTCGGTGCCGGAGCGGTGAACTTCGTCCGTTCCTGCGCGACCCGGCTCGAGGCGGATCCGTTCGCCGGTGCCGAGATGCGGGCCGACGGCTCGTGGGATGCGGCGTCGCTACGCCAGGTCGTGATCGAGCAGCGGGTCGAGGACCCGGCGCGCCAGTACGGGCGTCTGATCGAGATCGAGATCGACACCCTGCGCGATCACATCGGCGAAGCCCGGGCCTCGAGCCTGCGGCGGCAGGTGGAGCGGGTCGACACCAGCGTCGCGCTGGAGAACGGCCGCGGAATGAACACCAGCCGCCTCTAGCGGGCGGCCCCGGGGGCGCTCAGCTGAAGTAGCGTTCGGTGATCTCGTCCCACTTGCCCGAGGCGCGCAGCAGCAGGTCGATCAGGTCGCGCACCGCGCCGTCTCCGCCGGCGTTGGGGGTGACCCAGTGAACCTGCTCCTTGACCTCGGGGCGGGCGTTCTGCGGCGCCACCGACAACCCCGCCCGGCGTAGCACCGGCAGGTCGATCAGGTCGTCGCCGACGAAACAGAGCTCGGAGTCGTCGAAGCCGCGGCGCTCCAGGATCTCGTCCAGACACTTGCCCTTGCGCAGGATGCCCAGGTGGACTTCATTGAAGTCCAGCTCCTCGGCCCGTTCCCGCACGATCGCCGATTCCCGGCCGGAGATGATGCCGAACTCGAGGCCGGCCGCCTGGCCCATGCGGATCCCATGGCCGTCGTGGGTGTGAAACGCCCGGGCGTCGATGCCTCCGGCGGATTGGTAGAGCCGTCCGTCGGTCAGCACGCCGTCGTTATCCAGCAGCACGAAGCGGACGCGCCTGGCCCGCTCGATCACCTCATCGGGAGCGTTCATCCCCGGTTTGCTCATCTAGAACAGCTCCGTGCGCCACAGGTCGTGGATCTGGATCACGCCGACCAGCTTGTTGCTCTCATCGGTGACCGGAAGGGACGTGATCTTCTTCTCCTCCATCAGCCCCAGCGCCCGGGAGGCCAGCTCCTCGGGCCCGATGGTGGTGGGGGAGGGGGTCATGGCGTCGGCGGCCACCCCCTGGAGCGGTGCGTTGCAGGTCAGCACCCGCCGCCGCAGATCGCCGTCGGTCACCACCCCGACCAGGGAGCCCTCGCCGTCGATCACGCAGGTCATGCCCAGCTTCTTGGCCGACATCTCGCGAATCGTCTCGGACAGCGGCGCGTCCCGCCGCACCCGGGGCAGGTGGTCGTCGACGTGCATCAACTCACGCACCTGCAGCACCCGGCGGCCCAGCCGGCCTCCCGGGTGATAGCGGGCGAAGTCCTCGGTGGAGAAACCGCGTTGCTCGTAGCAGGCCACGGCCAGGGCGTCCCCCAGCGCCAGGGCCGCGGTGGTCGAGGCCGTGGGAACCAGATCCAGCGGACAGGCCTCTTGATCGACGCTGACGTCCAGGTGCAGGTCGGCGTGGCGGGCCAGGGTCGAGCGGGAGTCGCCGGTCATGGCGATGATGGACGCGCCGAGACGGCGCACGATCTCGAGCAGCCGCACGATCTCCTCGGTCTCGCCGGAGTTGGAGACGGCGAGGAGCAGGTCTCCCTCGACGATCATGCCCAGGTCGCCGTGGATCGCCTCGGCGGGGTGCATGAAGTAGGCGGGTGTCCCGGTCGCCGACAGCGTCGCGGCGATCTTGTGGCAGATGATGCCGGACTTGCCCATGCCGGTGACGACGATACGCCCGCGGCACTCCAGCACCCGGTCGACGGCATCGTCGAACGAGCGGTTGAGCCGCCGGGCGACGCCGGCGATGGCGCGTGACTCGATCTCCAGAACCCGTTTGGCCGTGTCGCGTACCAAGGGAGCCTCCCTGACTTCTGCGGTCGGTCCCATTCTACTGCGACCGGTTTCTGTCGCGCCTGGACTACTGAGAGGGCGACGAGCTGCTCAGCCCGTCGCCACGAATCCGGGGGGCGGGCCATTCGATGCCCGGGCCCGAGAACCAGACCACCCTCCACTGTTCCTCGGCGTCCCGCTCGGCCAGCACCCGAAATTCGGCGAGCCCGCCGTCGGCAAGTTCGGCCTCGAGGGTGATCATCTGCCGGTCGTCGGGGATCATCGTTTCGACCCCCTGAACGCTGGGGAGCGATTCGCCCTGGAGCCGGGAAATGGCGTCGAGCAGGGCGGTGCGGTCGGATTCGATCAGGTCCTCCCGCACGGTGCTGCGCAGCTTCTCCTCATCGGCGTCGAGCAGCGCGGCCATCTCGAACAGCGCCAGGGCGGCCGCCTCCTCGGGCGGCCGGGGCTCCAGCGGCTCGGCTTCCTCGGCCGGACCGCTGCAACCGGTCAGGGCCGCAAGCGCCAAACTGCCGAGCAGCAGCCAGGTCTTCGGACTCAATCGGAGGTCTCGCGCCGACGCAGGGCGGTGTCGATGGCGAGCAAGGAGTCGACCACCTCGGGGAACTGCTGCAGCGGAATCTGGTTCGGTCCGTCACAGGGCGCGTTGGCCGGGTCGTCGTGGACCTCGAAGAACACCGCGTCGACGCCGGCGGCCACCGCCGCCCGGGCGAGCAGTGGGATGAA
>CAZBZH010000280.1:0-3487 GCA_964496265.1 uncultured Acidobacteriota bacterium
GGAAACTGACCGGCTATTCAAGAATTCTTCGGTGAACCCAGCGATGGCGAAGTTGGGCCGACTCAGGATGTCGATGATTTTGCGGAAAGCTCCCGGCTGATCCTGCTCGATTTCCTTCGCGCCCGTAGCCGCAGCCAGTTGCTCCAACTCGGCCAATTTGGCACGGCGATCGGCACTCCCAGACCGGCCGCGCTGGAAGTCAGCCAACGGGTCACGGATGCCCGCACTCGCGAGCGGATCCGAGAACCCAGCCAGTGGATCAAACGAGCCCATCTAGCGCCGCTTGTCACGCAGGCGGTTGCCCGACCCTTGGGAGGGCTCCCGCCGCGCAGACGGGACGAACGAGGTCAGATCCCCGACAATGCCCCCAGAACTTCCCCGTGTGCTCTCTACGAAGTCCTGCCCGCGCTGGCGCGCCTCCGCCCTGGCCTGCTGCTCGGCCGCCTGCTGCTGTGCGGCCTCTTCCTCCTGGGCCTTGATGATCGGCTCAATGCGGTTCAAGAAGTCCTGCACAAGCCCCGCCGCAACCGGGTCCGTCTCGTCGACGCCAAACACGAACAACCTGTCCCGCAACTGCTGCAGGGCTTCGGCGGGCTGGATCTCGCCTGCTTTGACCGCCGCCTGTAGCGTCAAGATGTCCGCCCGGCCGGCGCGCTGAATCAACTGATTACGTTCGACCTCGGCGCGGTCCCCGGGGGCCTCTCGGTTACGCTCCCGCATCCGGGCAATTTCTACGTCCGTCGCGGAGCGCAACTGCGCGATACCCTCGCTGCTTTCAATCCGGGCCTGGTTCAGGGCGGTGGATAGCGCCGCATCTTGCTGCGCAAGGTCCCGGCGCAGCGCACTCTGCTCGGCGGCGCGCTGGTTGCCGAGTTCCACATCCAGGGCAGCGCGGGCGCCTTGCTGCTGTGCCTGGCTGTCCAGCATGGCTTGCTGGGCATCACGCCGGTTGCGTAGGTTGCGGTTGGAGTTTACGAGTTCGCGCTGCTGTTCCACAAAATTTGTCGGGCGAACATTCTGGCCCCCAGGGCCAGCCGCAGCGAACGCTGTCAAAGCATCCCCGAGGATGGCCGTTACTCGCTGCAAGCCACCGGGCTCCCGGGCAAGTTCCGGCTCCGGTAGTTGCGGGGCGATGCCAACTTCCTCCAAAAGAGCTCTTACCCGTTGCTCATCGGAGGCCTGCGGCGCGTTCGCGCCGACTAGAGCCGCAGTCAGGGGGTTCAAAAAATCAACCATAACCTTTAGGCCCCTCCGACCTGCTGGCCTGCAGCACCCCCAGCGGCAGCGCCCGCCGGTCCGCCGTAGATCCCGCCGACGATAGTCCCTAGAGCCCCGAGCAGGGCCGCCCGCTGCTGATCGTTCCGCCCGCGACGGCTCAAATCCACCCCAAGATCCTGCGCTCGCAGATCCAGGGAGGGGTTGATGATGAGCTGGGCCAGCAAGCCCAGGTCCGATCGCTTCCGCTGCTCGGCAAGGGCGGATTCCCGCTCACCGATCCGGGCGAGCTGGCCGCCCTGGGTCTGCTCAAGCACCTGCCCCAGGATGCCCGGGGCGAAGTTCTGGAGATTCCCCCGGGCGAGGGAGCCCTCAAGGCTCCGGGATGCAGCTTCGCCGCTCCGCAGGACGTCGGTGCGCTGCCGATTGAAGAGCCCCGGCGCCGTACGCCCGTCGCTCGACAGCATATCTGCAAGGTTACGGAACCCCTGATTCGCCAGGAGCGGCGTGGCCCGGGCAAGGGAGTTCTGCACCCGCCGGCCAGCGGTGTTGTCGGCGTTGTTCTGGCTGATTGCGTCCGCAAGTGAAAGGGCCATGTCGAACCTCAGTCGATGTAGAGCAAAACAGTGCCGAATCCGGCGGTGATGTTGTAGCTGCCGCTCCCAGAAAACTCAGACAGATAGACCTGAATCTCGGAATTGGCGCTGAACGTGTCCGTCCCGCGGGCCTGGGAAGAGCCTACGGTAACGGCCCCGTTACCCGAGACAACGGCAGTCACCGGGAACACGGAAGTGCCGTTGACGCGCACGTCTACCTCCAGCGTGTTCCCGGAAGAGTAGGCCGTAACCGACGTGTTCCAGTAGACCGCCGCGACACTTCCGGCAGGCAGAGGCACCCCCTGCGTGAAACTGCCGGCCAACCCGGCCATGGTGCCGTACTGCGGCAACGCGGTCCCCACAGCACCACCGGTGTTGGAGAACACCAGCGGAATCAGGCTACCGCGGATCTCCCCGCTATGGGTGACTTCCCCGCTCAGCGTCACGTCGGCGCTCACCGTATTGTTGGCGGTTGCGGCTTGCTGCAGCGTCACGGTGTGCGGGTTGTTCGTCGCGTCGATATGGGCGTCGATCTGGTCGTGCGTCTTCGTCCCGGCGCCCAGGAGCTCCGAATGGTTCAAGACCACTTCGTTGTTCCGCACCAGCGTCTCGAGCGCGGATAGATCGTCGAACTTCCCGTCTGTCTTGCGGAAAAGGTCCCGAACGATGGGGTCTTTGACCCCCGCAAGCAGGTTGCCGTACATCGTCATACGGCCCCCGATCGGGCCTGGCCGCGCACCTGGATGCGGATATCTTGCAGCGCGCCGAGGCCGCTTCCAGCGTAGGCAAGCGACGGTTCGTGCCATTCACCGGCAAGGCCCAGGAAGAAACTGTGTCCCCGTTGGCCGGAGAGCGAAACCATGGTTGTCTTGCTCTGAGTCGCCGTGTCCGACACGTCGTCTTCCCCGACGTCCCAAGTCAAGGTGGCCTTCTCGGCAAGCCCGAAGTCGGTGTGTCTCAGGGAGCCTCGCACCGCAGCCCAATCACGGCGATCGGCGTACTCGCGACCAAACTGCACGGTGAAGCCGTCTCCCCGTGAGCTCTCGTGCGCCGTGCGTACCGTCCCGTCCGAGTTGTGGGCGGCCCAGATGTAGGGGCTACCGTCCGCGAGCACGCCCGAAGCAACCTGAGAGAAGGCCCCCGAGTGGGGACCGCTGAGTTTCGGGAGCCCTCCCTTTCGGTGCTCCGGGCGCATGTGAAGGTACCAATACTCATTGTCCGCAGGCACGGAAAGCACGAGAATCTGCTCTTCCTTCCACCAATGGATTGCGGCGCTAGACAGGCTGGTCTGCGTGAAGCGGCTCCAGTCCAAGTCCGCCGTCAGCAGTTGCGCAGCGAAGCCGTCCGTCTGGTGGACGCCAAAGGCGGAGACCCAGGCGGCAAGCGGCCGACCGTCCGCCGAGAAAGACGTCAAGCCGTACTGCGACACCATCCCCGGCTGGCCTTCGATGCGAACTGCGCTGGCTCCGTTGTAGATGCCCCGGACGTACCGGGGGAGGTCATCCAGGCGCAACATGAGCCCCTTGGCCCCGATGAGCACCGAATCACCCAGGACGACGCTGGCGACCAACTGGTCATGTTCCGGGAGCGGGAACGAGTCGATCAGGTTGATTTCCGGGACAGACTCCGGGCGGTTCGGCTCACTGAACCACAGCGACCGGCTCCCGTTGATGAAC
>CAZBZH010000280.1:3497-4466 GCA_964496265.1 uncultured Acidobacteriota bacterium
TTGTAGTTGGTCATGCTCACCGCGGCCGGCGGTGGGGTGTCTCGGTAGAAGTAGACCGTATCCGACCCCGAAGTAACGCTAACCAGCGGGATGAGCGGGCGCGCAATCGTGTCGGCCGCGATTTCAAAGGTGTCGACCCAGGACGTTTCGGTAATGGGGATTTGCGCCGCCAAGCCAAGTTGGTCAGGGATCGTCCCTCCGTCTTGCGTCTTGTAGATTCTCCAGTGCGTCGCCGTACTGTTCTTGGCGGCATCCGACCAGGAAAGCGTCACCTGGTTCTGGCTGCTGAGGGCAACCCGCGGCGTCTCCGGGCCCGGGGCGCTCTCGATGCCGCGGTCTTCGTCGTACTCCGTCACGGCGTAGATGTGCCCACCGCTGGCACTCGAGAAGTTGGCGCCGGTGGCTCCGTCGTTGGTGCGCACGTCGAAGACGCGGAACGAAGACGGACTCTGCCCCTGCAGGTAGGTCAAACTGAACCGCACCTGAATCAGGTTGTCATTGGCGGAGACGCCGACAGAACTGGTGATGTTCCCGCTGAACGTGGTGTAGTTCTGGCTGACCAGAGTGTTCCACGTGGAACCTCCGTCCTCCGAATACTCGATCAGCACCGTCACGGAGTACCCGGCGTCGGCCGTGCCGCCGCCGACTCCGAAGTCGAAAGAGCCGCCTCCGGTGATCGGGTCCCGCTCGAAGACGCCGGCCAGCGACCAATTGACGATGAGGGACCTATTGGCCCGGGTGGAGCTCCCCCAGGTGCCAACGGTCAGAGACGCCGAACCCGGCGCCGATAGGTCCGCTCGAGCAAAGGTGTCCGCGTCCGAGTCGTAGGCGTTCGCGGCGTCGGTGATCCCGGAGCTCGCGAGCGTTGCCGTGGGGCGCGCATCGGTGGCGCCCCCGCTCGCCGCGGCGGTGGTCGAAGGCGAGAAGGTGGGCGGCAGCATGCCCATCCGCCGAATGGTCCCGTCCGAC
>CAZBZH010000280.1:4487-6089 GCA_964496265.1 uncultured Acidobacteriota bacterium
CGTCCGACTCGATTGCCCGATTGAAGTCGATCCCGTTTCCGAAGTAGTGCCGATCGTTACTATGGACGAGCGCCATATGGTCGGCGTTCTCCAGGCCGGTAATCAGCGACGAGAACGTGCCCGCGACTCCTGGGACGGCGGAATACAGCGTGGTGCCGGCGTAAGCAAGCAGTTTGTCACTTGCGGCCGCATCGTACTGCGCCAGGCGCAAGCCCTTGACCTTGGTGCCTGCTGCCGTCGTCCCAAACGTCTGCGGCGTCGGGATGACGTGGGCGCGCTGGTCGCCGCGCTTGTAGTAGAGGCCCGTCAAAGCGCGCACTTCCCCCTCCCGGAGTTGACTCCGGTCGGCGGCGGTGTTCACGCCGTTGTTTAGGGCCCAGGTCGGCACCTTAATACTCTCCGACCATCACGCGGAACTCTCGCCAAAACTGCGGGCGCCATCCCCGCAGGTACACACGGCAAACGAAACGGCGGAACGGGCCGATAAGGGCCCACCTGCGCCTGACATTGAACGCCTCGACTTGCTTCTCGCTCGACCCACGAGTAAGGAAGAGCCCATAAGGGTCCTCGGTATAGGAGGGCTCGGCTTGGCGCCGATCGCGACGCTCATACCCCTTCTGGGACGCGTCGATATCCGCAAGCAGGGAACTCACGGTGTTCCTGAGATCGCTGTGTGACACCTAGATGCTCTCCCAATTCGTCGAATCGTAGGCTTCGTACTTGATCTTGGAGCCCGACGCGAGGGTTACCGCCGTATCGACACCGTTCCCCTCGATGTTGTCGCCGGAAGCCGGGAAGATCTGCAGCGTATTGGCCCCGTCGTTGATGATGGTCACGCCCAGCCCCCCAAGTGCAGGCGGAAGCGTCACGGTGTCGTTGGCGTTAGCCACGACCGAAACCTGATTGATATTGGCGGTTAGCGGCTGCTGACCCTGGGTCTGGGTCGTACTGGCCGTGATGCCGGACTCGCCGCCGCCCACAAACCGACCATTACCCACCTGCACGGTTACGGCCCCGGTGGTCGAGACGTTGTTGTTCAGCAGGATAGCCGCAGCGCTTGAGCCGTCTCGCACGATGGCATCGACTTCCAGCGTAGACGCCCCGGAAGCGTCTGAGAGGTTACGGATCCTGCCGATGGCAGACGTCGCATGAATCATCTGCAGGTAAGCCTGCGCGTCCTTCCCCTCCCCGATCAGTACGCTAGGGTCCGAGTCTCCGTAAACCTCGAAATTCTGGCCGCCTTCCGTCTCGACATTCCCGGAGAACAGCGAACCGGCCGGGTAAGTGTCGTACCCGATGCCGCCCACCGTGTTGCCGTAGAGCACGTTATTACTGACGACGCAGTTCGCGCTTACGGTGTCGTCGAAGAAAATGCCGTAATCCTGGGTGCCGGTGCCCTGGTCGTCCCAACACCGGTTGTTCGCGATGATTGCTCCGTCGATCTCGCGCACCATGATGCCGTTGCCGAAGCTGACTCCCTGCTGGTTGTTGTTGCTGCACTGGTTGTTTGTGACGTTGAGGTACTGACCCGAACTGGCGTCACTCTCCGAATCGATGAAAATACCGTGGAATCCGTTACCGCGGCACATGTTGTTCGCGATG
>CAZBZH010000281.1:0-6058 GCA_964496265.1 uncultured Acidobacteriota bacterium
GACATCGACGGGCGGTTGCTTGCGGGCTCCCCCTGCATCGACCATGGCGACGATCCGGCGCTTTACACGGGCGATCCGGCGAGCGACCTGGACGGCGGGCCGCGGCTACGGGATCACGCCGGCGGCGGCCTGGCCCGCAGTGACTGCGGCGCCTTCGAACGAATCAACGACCTGCTGACGCCGGGAGAGGTGCTCAACCTTGTCTGGGAGGACAAGGTTCGAATGAGCTGGGACGTCGAGCCGGACGCGGTGCGCTATCACCTTTACCGGGACGATGCCGCCAGCCTGGCCTGGTCCAGCTTCGGGGTCTGCCGCGATGACCTGGACGCCAACAGCCTCGACGAACTCTACGACGAGACAGCGCAACCCGCGGCCGGGCAAACCTGGGTCTACCTGGTTACGGCCGAGAACGCTGCCGGGGATGAGGGCACGCTGGGTTTCGCCTCCGGTGCGGAGCGCAGCAGTTTCAACCCGTGCCCCTGAGGCGCCAGACGAAAACGGGGGCCTCGGCGGGCCCCCGTCAGGAATTCCGGTATGCAGCCGGGCCTAGCCGGCTTCCACCGCGTCGAACTGCACCTTGGCGCCCTCGGTGGTGCGCAGGGTGCGGTAGGCATCGAGCAGTTCCATCGTCACCGGGCCGGGCTTGCCGTCGCCGATGATCCGCTGGTCGACGTTGACCACCGGCACGATCTCGGCGCCGGTGCCGGTGAGGAAGCACTCGTCGGCGTTGTAGATGTCGTGGAGCCCCATGCGGGTCTCGTCGACGATCATGCCCTTCTGCTCGGCGATGTCGATCACCGCCGAGCGGGTGATCCCGCCAAGCGCGCCCTCGAGCAGGTCGGGGGTCTTGAGCTCGCCGTTCTTCATGATGAACAGGTTGTCGGCGGTGCACTCGGCGACGCGGCCGCGGATGTTGAGCATGATCGCCTCGACGCAGCCCGCCTTCTTGGCCTCGATCTTGGCCAGGATGTTGTTCAGGTAGTTCAGCGACTTGATGCGCGGGTCGAGGCACTGCATCGGGATGCGGCGGACGCTGGCGGTCACCAGCGCGATGCCCTCGTCGTAGAACTTCTGCGGGTAGAGCGAGATGTCGTCGGCGATCACCACCACCGTCGGCCTGGGGCACTTGTCCGGGTCGATTCCCAGATCGCCGAAGCCGCGGGAAACGACCAGCCGCACGTAGACGTCCTTCTTGCGGTTCGCCGCCACGGTGTCGAGCACGGCCTGGGTCATCTCTTCATGGCTCAGCGGGATGTCGAGGGCCAGGGTCTTGGCCGACTCGTAGAGCCGATCGATGTGCTCTTCGAGACGGAAGATGTTGCCGTCGTAGACACGGATTCCCTCGAAGCAGCCGTCCCCGTAGAGGAAGCCGTGATCGAATACCGAGATCTTCGCCTCTTCCTTGGGTACGAGCTTCCCGTCCAGGTAAATCAACATGGTGCGTTCTCCCCTTGCGGCGTGCTTCGCGACGGCTCGACCGCGGTCGCGTGCGCCTCTGTTTGCGTCGGGCTGTTCGCCGACGTGATCGGGACGCGGACTTCGGTCCGCTGCGGAAGCCTCCCGCCGGCCTCCGCGACGACCTGTTCGACGAAGAAGCGGTGCAGGCGATCGTCCCCGGTAATCTCCGGATGGAACGTCGCCGCCAGCACGCGGCCTTGCCGAACCAGGACTGGGTCGTCTTCCCAGTGTGCCAACAAGTCGACCCGAGCACCAACGCGGCGGAACCGCGGCGCCCGGATGAATACCACCTTGAGCGGATTCGACCGATCGGCACCCATCTGCGGGCATTCCAGCCCGGCCTCGAAGGAGTCGATCTGTCTTCCGTACGCGTTGCGTTCGATCGAGGTTTCGATCAAACCGAGACTCCGTTGGTCCCGATCCACCACCTCGCCCGAGAGCAGGATCGCACCGGCGCAGGTGCCGAACAGCGCTCCGCCGCCGGCGTGAAAGCGCTCCAGGGCCTCGAACCAGGGCTCGTCCCCCATCAGGTTGAGCAGGGTCGTGCTCTCCCCACCCGGCATGATCAGCCCGTCGAGGCCCTCGAGTTGCGCCACCCGGCGCACTTCCAGGGTTTCCACACCGCAACCGCCCAGGGTACGGGCGTGGGCGGCGAAGTCCCCCTGAAGCGCCAGGATGCCGATCCGTAGACTCACCCTACCATCCCCGGGTTTGCATCAGCTCGCTCTCGGGTAACTTCGAGGTCTCGATACCGGACATGGCGGCACCCAGTCCCGAGGAAACCTCGGCGACCATCTTGGGATCGTTGAAGTGGGTCGTGGCCCGCACGATGGCGTGGGCCCGCTTCTTCGGGTCGCCCGACTTGAAGATGCCGGAGCCGACGAAGACCGCCTCGGCGCCGAGCTGCATCATCAGCGCCGCGTCGGCGGGAATCGCCACGCCGCCGGCGGCGAAGTTGGGCACCGGCAGCTTGCCGGTCTCGGCCACCAGCTTGACCAGGTCGTAGGGCGCGCCGAGGTTCTTGGCCTCGGTCATCAACTCCTCGGGTCCGAGAACGGTCAGGCGGCGAATGCCGGTCTGCACCTCGCGCATGTGGCGCACCGCCTCGACGATGTTGCCGCTGCCGGCCTCGCCCTTGGTGCGCAGGAGCGCGGCACCTTCACCGATGCGGCGCAGCGCTTCGCCCAGATTGCGGCAGCCGCAGACGAAGGGTGCGTCGAAGGCGAACTTGTCGACGTGATACTCCTCGTCGGCCGGGGTCAGCACCTCGCTCTCGTCGATGAAATCGATGCCCATCGACTGCAGCACCTGGGCCTCGGCAAAGTGACCGATGCGGCACTTGGCCATCACCGGGATCGAGACCGAGTCGATGATGCCCTGGATCATCTTCGGGTCGGACATGCGAGCCACACCGCCGTCGCGACGGATATCGGCAGGCACCCGCTCGAGGGCCATCACGGCGACGGCGCCGGCGTCCTCGGCGATCTTGGCCTGGTCGGCGTCGACCACATCCATGATCACGCCACCCTTGAGCATCTCGGCCAGTCCGGTCTTGAGCCGGAGCGTTCCTTTCTGTTCTTCCATCCTAGTGCCTCACTCGGTTACAGGATCGGGACCGCGCGCGCAGCGGCCTCGCCGTCGCGCTCGTCCTTGCCCATGATCGCGGTCATCAATGAGCCGAGGGTCTTGATCCCCGACTCGATCTCGTGCGGTGGATTGCCGGCGAAGGTCAGCCGCAAGGTGTCGCTGCCGCCGCCGCCGGAATGAAACAGTTCGCCGCGGCTGAAGAGCACCCCTTCACGCCGCGCCGATTCGAACAGGTCGGTGGTGTTGATCGCCGGGGGTACGGTGACCCAGGTGAACAGGCCCCCTGCCGGCCGGGTCCAGCGCACTCCCTGGGGGAAGTAGCGCTCCATCGCGGCCATCGTCGCGTCCCGGCGTTCACGGTAGACCGGGAGCGCATGGCGCAGGTGGTCGTTCAACCCGCCCGACTGCAGGAAGCGATGCAGTCCGGCCTGAAGCAACGGACTGGTGCCGCAGTCCCGAATCTGCTTGAGCGAGATCAGCGGCTCCATCACCTCGGGAGGCGCCACGACGAACCCGATGCGCAATCCCGGCAGAAGTTTCTTCGAGAAGGTGCTGAGGTAGATCACCCGGCGTCCGCCGTCGAGGGCGTGCAAGCTCGGCGGAAGCGGCTTGCCGTCGAAGCAGAGCTCGCCGCCCCAGTCGTCCTCGACGACGACGCAGCGATGGCGCTCGGCGACCGCCAGGATCTCCCGGCGGCGCGCCTCGCTCATGACGCTGGTGGTCGGATTCTGGAAGGTCGGCTGCAGGTAGATCAGGCGTGGCCGATGACGCTCCAGCGCCACGGCCAGCAGATCGGGGCGCATGCCCTCGGCATCGACGGGTACGCCGACCACCCGGGCGCCCAACGAATGCAGCGCGCTGAGAGCGCCGGTGTAGGTCGGCTCCTCGATGACCACCGGGTCGCCGGAATCGATCATCACCCGGAAGACCAGCTCCAACGCCTGCTGGGCGCCGTTGGTGATCAGCACCTGATCGGCGTCGAGCACCGAGCCCTGCTTGCGCATCGAGCCGGCGATCCAGCGGCGCAACGGCTCGTGGCCGGCGGTCGGGCCGTAGCCGAGCAACTCCTCGCCGGCCTCCTTCATCGATCCGCTGATCGCCTTGCGCAGCGGCTCCACCGGCATCAGGTCGCTGGCGGGATAGGAGCCGGCGAAGGAGATCCCCTCCTTCGAGGTGACCACCCGGTACATCGAGAGCAGGCGGCCGACGCCGGCGCGCTCCACCGCCCGGGAGAACCCGCTGAACCAGGGGGCCGCGTCTCCGCCGGAGGGTCCCGGCGCCTCGTAGTCCCCGCCCGGGGTGACCAGGAAGGTGCCGCGGCCGGTGTGGCTCTGAACCAGACCCTCCTGGGCCAGGGCGTCGTAGGCCGAGACGACGGTATTGCGGTTGATGCCCAGGCGCCGGGCCAGATCCCGGGTGGGCGGCAGCCGGGTCCCCGGAGGCAGCTCGCCTTGCTCGAGACCACGGCGCACGGCATCGGCGATCTGCCGGTAGACCGGGACGGGGCTCTCGAGATCGATCTGGAGCTGGTCGAGCATGCGGGGCGTCCATCGACTGGGTTTGACGCAATTGGCCTAGGCCGAAACAGCAGTCTAGCGCCCCAGGAGGTCCAATCAAGTGGACCAAGCTGGTCCAATCGAGGCCATCCAGACCAAACCCTTTGGACTCAGCAGGTTAGGAAACCGGTACAGTTCGGCGTTTTCCGGGAGGCCCGGGGTTGGTCGAGCACGCCGCCGGCTGCCCCACGGGAGGGGCCGAACCTGGATCAGCTGGAGAGCGGCAGCTCCAGCACGTCGGGCAGGTACTCGGCGATCTGCTCGAGCATCTCGTCGATCCCCTCCCCCTTGAGGGCGGAGATCCCGACGGCGTCATGGTCGGCCAGGCGCTCGGCCCGGGTCTCGGCGTCCATCCGGTCGATCTTGTTGAACACCAGCAGGCGCGGAATCGAGCCGTAGCCCAGGTCGTCGAGAATCCGGTGCACCGCGGCGATCCGCCGGGCGAACGAGGGATGGGACCCGTCGACCACGTGCACGATCAGATCGGAATCTTCGATCTCCTCGAGGGTCGCGCCGAAAGCGTCGAGCAGGTCGGGCGGCAGGTCGCGGATGAAGCCCACCGTGTCGTTGATCACGATCTCCCGCTCCCGGGGCAGGCGCAACCGCCGGGTGGTCGGATCCAGCGTGGCAAACATCCGATGCTCGACGAACACCTCGCTGCGGGTCAGCACGTTGAGCAGGGTGCTCTTACCGGCGTTGGTGTAGCCGACCAGCGACACCACCGGCACGTCCCGATTGCGACGGCGGGAGCGGCGCTGCTCGCGGCGGCGGCGCTCATGCTTGAGCATGCTCTCCAGCCGGCGAATCCGGTCGCGCACCCGACGACGATCGATCTCGAGCTTCTGCTCACCGGGACCGCGGCCGCCGATACCGCCCATCAAACGGGAGAGCCCCGAATCGCCCCGCTTGGCCAGCCGGGGCAACAGGTACTTGAGCTGGGCCAATTCGACCTGGATCTTGCCCTCGTGGGTGCGGGCGCGGCGGGCGAAGATGTCGAGAATCAACTGGGAACGGTCGAGCACCTTGATATCGCTGGCCTCGGCGATCGCCCGTCCCTGGGCCGGCGTCAGATTCTGGTCGACGATGATGAACTCGGCCTGCAGCCGCAACGCGTGAATGATCAGATCCTGTAGGCGCCCGGACCCCATCAGCGTGCGCGGGTCGAAGGACTGGCGCCGCTGGACGATGCGTTCCGCGATGGTCAGGTCGCTGGACTCGGCGAGCTCGGTCAGCTCGTCCATCGACTCCTCGGCCTGGGCCCGGCTGCCGGTGGTGACGTGGACCAGGATCGCGCGCCCCGCCTTGCCGGCGACCTTGGTGCGATCCATGTGCCGATCGAATTCTTCCTCGAGGGCACGGATCAGCTCGAGAAAGTCCTCGTCGAGCTGACTGGCCGGACGCGGTTCGAGCAGCCGGTAGCGCTCGCCGTCGGCGACCACGTCCTGAGCCTGCTCCTT
>CAZBZH010000282.1:0-6035 GCA_964496265.1 uncultured Acidobacteriota bacterium
TATCGGCCAGGACGGCGACCCCCTCGACATCGAGGCTGTCGGCGTCGATCCCCGAAGGCACGTCGATCGAGGCCACCGGGGTGGGGGAGGCGTTGAGGTCGAGGATCACCTGGCGCAGCAAGCCCCGGGCACCACCACGGATCCCGGTGCCGAGCAGGGCGTCCAGCACCACCGGCGTGCGGTCGATCCGGCCCTTCTGGGAGGACCAGCCCGCGTCATCGGAGGCCAGATGGATCGGCACTCCCGAGGCCCGGGCGGCGATCAGGTTGGTGCGGGCGTCTCCCTCCAGATCCTCCTCGGCGGCGCAGAGCACCACGGCGACCGCACAGCCCCGGCGGGCCAGGTGCCGGGCCGCGACCAGGCCGTCGCCGCCGTTGTTGCCCTTGCCGCAGACGACGAGTACGTGCTCCGCCGCTTCCCCGTAGTCTTCGAGCAACGCCTCGGCGACCTCGCGCCCCGCCGACTCCATCAGCAGCAGGCCGGGGATACCGAGTTCGTCGATGGTGCGCCGGTCGACGGCGCGCATCTGATCACCGGTCAGGATTTCCAAGGGTGCCTCCGACGGCCTGGACAGGGCCGCGACCGAGGATAGCCAAAGGCGTGGTCAGCCGCCAAACTCGCGGACAGCCGGATCGCGAGAAAGCTACCGGGGGCGCGGACAATCGGCGGATGTCGGGGTACAAATGAGGCGTTGGGACGAGACACGCCGGGCAACAGGCGCGAGCCGGGCTATTTCGGTGGGGCAGGCAAAAGAAAAGGGGTGGTGACGGGCGCCACCACCCCTTCATTGTTACGGCAGCCACGTTCTCCCTAAGGAGTTTTACCTCCCAAGGGAGGTGGGCAACTGGCTGGCCGGCAACGGCCCGCCCGAAACTGCCGCCGATTATTCCCCCCCGGTCTCCGGCAGTTTGGGCGGTCCCCCGATCCGAGTAGCTGGACTACTCGAACCGGCACAAATTTACGCTGTTCCGTGTCCCACGTAAAGCCTGCAATTAGGACGAATCGTGATTTTTGCAGGACGGATTATGAAAGAAAACGGGACATCTCGGGAAGGATGGATTATCCTTGCCGGGTTCGGGCCCTGCTCGCTCTCCCCGGAGACAGCAAACCCTGGCACGGGTCAAGACTCCAGCGGTGGGTCGTCGCTAAGACAAGACCTTCGCGGCGCGATCCCGAAGGAACGACCGGAAGGCAGCAGGCGGGACGAATCGGCTCACGACCGATTCGTGTTGCATAGAGGTCGGGCCGCAATCCGCCGGGGAGAGCGAGCAGAACCCGAACATGCCAGCCGCTGCCAAACCATCCACCCCCCAAACTGAACAGTCCGGAAATACACGATTTCCGGCCAGACTCCGCGCCAGAACGGTCAGACCATACCCGTCTTTCGCGCACAGTGTCAAGAGGAAAATACCAGATGTCGGATCGTGACGGCCGGGCTACCCAGGATATAGCGGTCCCCGGCGAATCGCGAGAAGTCGCGATCGAGGCCCTCTCTTCCGACGGCCGGGGCGTCGCCCGGGACGAGGGACTGGTCTGGCTCGTGCGGGGCGGACTGCCCGGAGATCGAGTGCGGGCGCGGGTTTCCCGGGCCCGACGCCGCTTCGTCGAGGCCGAGGTCGATGCGCTCTTGAGCCCGGCTCCCGAGCGGCGGGAGCCCCCATGCCCGGCCTGGTCCCGCTGCGGCGGGTGCCCCTGGATGCCGCTCCCCGAGGAGGAGCAGGCCCGCTGGAAAGGGAAGGTGGTGGCCGACGCCCTGCGGCGAATCGGCGGGATCGAGGCCGAGGTTGACCCGGTCGTCCCGTCCCCCCGGGCCCTGGGCTACCGCAATAAGGTCGAGTTCACCTACTCCAGGGAGCAGGGCAGCCCGGTGCTGGGCCTGTTCGGCCCCGGCCGGCCGCCCCGGTTGTCCCGGATCGAGGCCTGCCTGCTCCAGGGCACAGCCGCCAACGAATTGCTGGGCAGCCTCCACGATCTGCTGCCCGGGGGGCCCTGGCAGAAGGCCCGGGTCGCGATTCGCAGCTCACGAGTCCACGGCGAACTGCTGGTCGCCCTGCGCACCGAGCCCCGGGCGACCCCCGAGGCCCGGGCGCTTTCGCGGGAACTCCGCCGCCGACACCCCCAGCTAGCGGGTGTGGTGGAGTGGCGTTCCGCCCCGGGGCGGCGGGGGGACGCGACCTACTCCAAGCTCTCGGGCCGCACCTGGCTCCCCGAGGAGATCGGCGGCACCCGTTTCCGCCTGCCGGCCACGGCGTTCTTCCAGGTCAATCCCGACGCGGCGGAGAAGCTGCTGGATATCGCCCTGGAACAGGCGGGCGCGCTGTTCGGCCAGAAGGTGCTGGATCTCTACTCCGGCGTCGGCGTCCAGGCCCTGGCCGCCGCCCGCAAGGGAGCGACGGTCGAGGCCTGTGAGGCGGATGCCTCGGCCATCGAGTGCGGTCTGGAAGCCGCCGAGCGGGAGGGCATCGACAAGGTGCGCTTCCAGCAGGCCGAGGTCGGCCGCACCATGCGCGGCCCCGGCGACCCGGTGGACGTGGTGATGGCCAACCCGCCGCGAGACGGGTTCGCCAAGGGGGTCGCCGAGGGCATCGCCCGGCGGCAGGCGCAGCGGGTGGTGATCGTCTCCTGTGATCCGGCGACCCTGGCCCGGGATCTCAAGGCGCTGGTGGCGGAAGGGTACCGGCTGGACCGGGTGCGCCCGGTGGATCTGTTCCCGCAGACGCCGCACGTGGAAACGGTGGCGTCGCTGAGTCGCTAGTTACGGGATTGGAGCCCGGTCCGCTGCGCACATGGCATCGGATGCTGCCATGTGGAACGGTCGCTGCTTTCGGATGGTGATGGTCGCTGCTCGATGTCCCTTTTCAGGGTCGAAGCGAGAGTCAATCAGAGCGTTCACCCATTCAGTATCGTCGGACAAGCGGGTTCGCAGCGCTCCCTTCGGCGATACCCGCCACGTAGCGGCGTAGGAAGCCGCTCCGTCGGAGAAGATGCCGGTCAGTTCCCACAGAAGGCCGTCGCCTATTGGCCGAAGATCGAACCGGTCCCCGAGTTCGATCCAAGGGTTGTACATCCCAGATACGTCGAGGGGAAAGTGCGCGCGACCGGCGGTGGCCTTTGCGTTCACGCCTACGATCAGCGTCTCCAGCCGGGTCTGAGGTATCAGTCCGTCGGAGCCGAAGAACGGGAGTCCGTTGATCGTGAGCACGCTCCCTTGGCGGCAGCTCAGGTAGAACTGGTCGGGATCGAATCCGACTACAGTCGTGGTGATCTCCACGTCGAGATCGGCGAAGTAAATCTCCGCCATGGTCGTTTGTTGGAGGTCTTCGACGGTGGCCGTGGTGGTAACCGCGATCAGAAACGAAGAAAGCAGCAGGGCGACGAGCTTTATCGCAGGTCCCGGCACCTCTATCAAGGCACCGGCGCGCCGGCGACCGAGGCCAACAGCGCTTCGGTCAACAGCGTCTTGTTCACGTTGAAGCTGAGCTGACCCCGTAGCTTCTCGATCGAGCGGATCAACTCGGCGCCCCGGGCGGTCCCGAGGCGATGTCCCACGGCTTCCAGCCGCCCGGCCAGCCGTGGGTCGAGCAGGTGATCGGTCGGCGCGCCCGCCGCGGCGCGGGTCGCGTCACGCAGCAGCTCCTCGAACATGTCGAGACCTTCCTGGAACATCGCGTCGTCCTTGTCGTGCACCGTGCCGACGAGCCCGGGCCATTCGGCGATCGCCCGGGGCGAGGCGGTCAGCGCTTCGAGCACGCCGAGGATCTCGCCGCGACGGGTTTCGAGCCGCTGCATATCCAGCGACAGCGCCAGCCCCGGCCGGCCCCGGGAGAGGCTGGCCCGTGCCTGGGCCTCGTCCAGGTCCATCCCGCGGGCCTGCAGTGCTTCGGCCAACTCCGCCGGACGCATCGGGCCGAAGCGCAGGGCGAAGCAGCGGGAGCGCACCGTGGGCAGCAGCATGTGGGCGCGGGAGGCCACCAGCAGGATGACCGCGTCCCCCGGTGGTTCTTCCAGCGTGCGCAGCAGGGCGTTCTGCGCCTCGACGTTCATCCGGTCGGCCGGGTCGACGAGAAACACCCGCCGCCCGCCTTCCTTGGCGGCGAAGCCGATGTGGTCGGTCATCTCGCGAATCTGGAAGATGCGGATGAAGTTACTGAGGTCCTTCTCGGCCTCATCTTCGTCGCTGTCGCTCATCGGCGCCCGGTCGCGAATCTTCTTCGAGACCCGGCGCACCACCAGCAGGTCCGGATGACTGCGGGAGGCGACACGCATGCAGGAGGAGCAGGTGCCGCAGGCTTCCCGGTCGGAGTTCTCGCAGAGCAGGGTGGCCGCCAGCGCCCGGGCGAAGGTTCCCTTGCCCACGCCCGAGGGACCGGTCAGCAGGATGCCGTGGGGCAGCCGATCTCCTTCGATGACCCGTTGCAGCAACTCGACGGCGTGCTGCACGCCGAGCATCTCGCTGAAACGGACCAGGCCGCTCACGTCGACATCTCGCGGAGCGCCGGCCAGAGGTCGGTGACTGCCGAGAGTACCCGGGCCTCGACCTCTTCCTCGGTGCCGTCGCCGGAGATCAGGCGGAAACGCCCCGGTTCGGCACCGGCCAGTTCCAGGTAACCGGCGCGCACCTTTTGATGGAAGCGAATCTGCTCGGCTTCGAAGCGGCCTTCCTCGGCCTCGAGGCCCAGGTCCCGGTTGCGGGCCCGGGCCCGGGCGATGCCATCCTCGGGATCGAGATCGATCAGCAGGGTGCGGTCCGGCCGGCGATCGAGGGGGGGAGTCGCGTGAAGCTCCAGCACCCGGTCGACGCCGAGCTCCCGGCCGTAGCCCTGGTAGGCCAACGTTGCATCCAGGTAGCGATCGCAGAGCACCACCGCGCCCCGCTCGAGAGCGGGTTCGATCACCTCGCTCAGGTGCTGCGCTCGGTCCGCCGCGTAGAGCAGCAGCTCCGTCGATGGATGGGGCGGTTCTCCTTCGGTGGAGAGCAGCACCCGGCGCAGGGCACGGCCGATATCGGTCCCGCCGGGTTCCCGGGTCAGCACCACGTCGACGCCGCAGGTGTGGAGATGCGCGCTCAGCCGCCGGATCTGGGTCGACTTGCCCGAGCCCTCGATCCCCTCGAAGGTGAGGAACACACCGCTCATCGGGCCGCGATCGGTTGGTTCTCGAAGTAGGCCGCGGCGGCGGCGCAGTCCCGGGCGATCTGATCGGCCAGGGCGTCAGGTCCGTCGAAGCGCTGCTCGTCCCGCAGGTGGGCCAGGAAGCGGACCTCGACCCGTTCGCCGCGGAGTTCTCCCTCGAACTCCCGCAGGTGGCACTCGACGGTGGGCTTCTCGGCATCGCCGAAGGTCGGACGCAGGCCGACATTGGTCACCGACGGATAGCGCCGGGTGCGGGCCAGGCATTCGGTCACGTAGACCCCGGCCCGGGGCCACAGCTCATTCTCCGCATCGACGTTGGCGGGGGGAAAGCTGAGCCCGGCACCACGGCCTTCGCCGGCGACCACCTCGCCGGTCACGGCGAAGGGGCGGCCGAGCATGCGGGTCGCGGCCTCGACGTCCCCTTCGGAGACGGCGCCGCGGATCGCGGTGGAGGATACGGCCATGCCCTCGGTGCGCACCTGCTCGACGCCGACCACATCGAAGCCCTGCTGGGCACCGATGCGCTCCAGCACGTCGATGTCTCCCTTGCGGCCGCGGCCGAAGCGGAAGTTGCGGCCGACCCGCACCGCCTGCAGGTCGATGCGGCTGCGCAGATGGCTGAAGAAATCCTCCCCGGTCTGACCGGCGAGCTCCTGGGTGAACTCGAGGATCCAGACGGCGTCGAGGCCGGCCTCCTCCAGGGTGTCCAGCTTCTGCCGCCGGGTCTGCATCAGGCGTGGCGCGGCGTGGGGCGCCAGCACCCGGGTCGGATGGGGGTCGAAGGTGATCAGCAGCGAGCGGGCGTCGCGGCGCGCCGCCTCGGCCTTGACCTGTTCGAGGATCGTGCGGTGCCCGCGATGCACGCCGCCGTAGTTTCCGATCCTGGCCACGACCGGCCCCGCG
>CAZBZH010000283.1:0-6028 GCA_964496265.1 uncultured Acidobacteriota bacterium
AGGGATTTCGCGAGGCGATCCGCATAGCCCTGGTGGCACTGGCCGCAGGTCGCGGTCACCCGCGAGCGATGCACCGAACTGTCTTCATCCCATGAGGGCAGCGCTTCGTGGGCGCCGTGACAGGAGACGCAGCTGGGGGCCACCGTCAAACCCGCCTTCTCCAGCCCGTGGGCGTGCACGCCGTCGCGGAACTGGCGCGGCTGGTCCCCCATCTGCCCGTGGCATTCGGCGCAGGTGTCCGACACCCGCAGGTGATGCAGCGGAGACTGCGGGTCATCGATGCGGCGGATGTCGTGAGCGCCGTGGCAGGCGCTGCAGGACTGGTCCCGATGGGCGCCCAGCAGGTGTTCGGTTGCAGAGTCGGCGTGGCATGAGGCGCAGTCGGCGGGCGCAAGGTCCTCTCCGTGCATGCCCTCGAAGGGGACGAGATCGGCGTGGCAGTCGACGCAGGAAATGCCCATCGAGCCGTGCAGCGATTCCGCCAGCAGGTGCAGGTCCCCGGCCACCGCACCCTGATTGCCGCTCATCCCTTCATGGCAGGCGAGGCACTCCTCGTCATCGGTGGCGCGGGCCGGCAGGGCCATGACGGCGAGACACAACGACAGGGCGACGGCGGCGACCGACGCGGCGCGCCGGATCGGGACGCTCTCCCGGCCGTTCATGTCGATCTCGAAGAGAAAGGCACCGCTCACCCCGTTTCTCGGAGGGAACGGGCATTCTACGAGGGGCAGGGGCGTGGCGAGGGGGGGAAAGGGGACCGATCCGGGAGGATTGCGGGCGGGGCGCTACTCCAGGTCGAAGGGGTTGCGGGGCTTTTGCTTCTTGTCCTTCTTGGCCTTTTCCTTGGCCTCCTCGAACTTCTTGTCCAGCACCTCGTCGAGGCGTTTGGTCTGGTCGAAGGCCTTGTCGAAGGCGTCCTGGCGGCGTTTGGCGCCGGCCTGGAGGTCCTGCCAGGCATCGTCGAAGCTCTTGGCGTCGCCGCGGGGTTTCTCGTGGGACAGCACGTCGCCGTGCTCCCGGTCGACCACGATGTTGGCGCCGCAGCAGGGGCACTCGATCTTGAAGTTCTCCGCCATGCCCACGATTCTAGGCCGCACGGCCGCCGCTGGCCAGGGGAGGAGCGGCGCCGGCTTACTCGCCGTCGGATTTCGGGGCGTCGCCGCCGCCCGGGCGAAGCCGGACCACGGTGGCGCCCCAGCCGCCGCGCTCGCCGGGAGCATCCCGGAAGTCGGCGACCGCCGGGTGCCGCGCCAGCAGCTTGCGCACGATCTCACGCTGAACCCCGATGCCGCGGCCATGGATCACCCGCACCTCGTGGTAGCCCTTCTCCACCGCGGCTTCCAGGTAGGACTCCACGACGTCCCTGGTCTCTTTCGGGCGGAAGGGATGGAGATCGATGAAGTCCTCGATCGGTATCTCGATCTCTTCGGGGACCTGGAAGCCGTCGTCCTCGGGGGGCTCGCTCATGGTTGCACCACCTCGACCCGGGTCACCTGGCGATCGACGCGGAGCGCGCAGCCGAAGGCACCCGGTCCGCTCTCGCCGGGGAGCGTCAGGATCAGTCGATCTCCCTCGACGCGCCGGGCGATCGCGCCGCAGGCGAGCGGTTGTCCGTAGGTGCCGAGCACCACGACCGCGTGGCTCTCGAAATCCACCGGCCAGTCGGTCCAGCCCAGGGAGTTCCAGGTCTCGAGGTCTCGAATCAGGCGGACCGTCCGCTGCTCCGCGATTTCCGGGGGCAGGGGAGCCGCATCGCCGGCAGGCAACGTGGCGTCGTCGCCGCCGAGGTAGCCCAGGCTCTTGAGCGCCTCCAATCGTTCCGGCGTCGGTCGCTCCCTGGTCGTCGGTTGGGGAAGGGTGCGCGCCCCGGTCGGGCCGTTGGCGGCGAAGCGGCTCCGTTTCGGAGACTCCAACAGCCTGGAGTCGTCGCTCTCCGCCTCGCTCGCGTCCTCATCACGGCCGTCATGGGCCGCTTCGGCTGGATCTGCCGTTTCGGCTGGATCGGCGGCATCGACCCCATCGGCCACGTCCTGGCGGTATTGCGGCGCGTCCGGCTCGCTGGGAGCGGCTTCCTTCTTCGTTGCCGTCTTCTCGGCCGATCGTGCCGAGAGTTCGGCGCTGATCTCGTTAGCCGTTCCGATCGATGCAATCTCCTTGTCCTGCAGCATCTCGGAGAAGACCTCGGTGACCTTGCTCGGAGCCTCAGCCCTGAGCCGGTCATCCGTTTGCATGGCCGCGCCTGGCGAGGCTTTCTCCGGCGCGTCGTCCTTCTCCGGCGCCGCTGGCGCAGGCCCCTCGGCATCCCGCGATTCCGCGGACTCGCTTCCGTGCTCCATGGAGGCGCTGGTCGCCTGGGCCGGTGGGTTCCCTTCGAGAATCTCGGTCAGCTGTGGATAGAACAGCACGCCGACCAGCAGCAGCGAGGCGGCGACGCCGGCGAACTGCCAGAACGGGAAGCCCCGGGCGGCGACCTTCCGCTGCGCGCCGTGAGCCCGCTCGAAGCGTTCTCGCGCACGGACGTGGAATCCCGGCGGTAGCTCGGCTCCTGTCCGCAGCGCATCGCCGGCCGCTTGCAGGTCGCGGACTCGCGCGCGCAACGCGGCATCCCCCTCGAGCTTCCGCTCGAAGGCCGCCCGTTCCCCGGCGTCCAGCCGGCCGTCCAGGTAGTCCTGGATACGGGCTTCGATGTCCTGGCGGTCGTTCATACGTTCTCGATCTGGATCAGGCGCCTCAGGTCATCGCGCGCTCGCGCCAGTCGCGAGCGCACCGTGCCTACCGGCACCTCGGTCATCTCGGAGATCTCCTCGTAGGACAGCTCCTCTACTTCTCTCAACAGCAGCGTCCAGCGGCGGGTCGGCTCCAGCCGGGCCACCGCGCGCCGCACGGCCTCGGCCCGGTCGCCCGCCTCCAGCGCTTCCTGCACCGACGGCCCCGGATCGGCGAAGGCGGTCTCCAGGGTCGGCCCTTCCTCCTCGTCATCCCCCTTGCGCCCCCGAAACCAGTCGACGATCTTCGAGCGTGACCGGGAGCGCAGGCGGTTCTTCCACAGGTTGCCCAGCGCCCGGACCAGGTAGGTCGATACCTTGGCCCGGCCCTCCAGCCCCTGGAGCTTGGGCAGCGCCCGGACCAGGGTCTCCTGGGCCAGATCCTCGGCATCGGCCGGGTTCCCGGTCAGCCGCAGCGCCAGCCGGTACAGCCGCGGGGCCTCCCGCCGGGCCACCTCCTCGAAGGCGTCGGGATCGCCCCGACGGATCCGGGCCAGGAGCTCGGCGGTCGGTTCCTCGCCGACGTCGGAATGGACACCGCCGGCGGCGTTCGGTTCCCGTCTCGGGCTCATTTCCGGGTTTTCCGCATCGCAGGCCCCATTATCCCACCGTTTCACCCGGTTTTCGGCCCCCCACGCCTCTGCTCACCGGACCGGACCCATACCGAGGCACCAGAACCCCCAGGAGTAGGAGCGAACCCGCCCTGAGCGAGCCTGCCCTGAGCGAGCGCAGCGAGCCGAAGGGCCGAAGGGCCGAAGGGCCGAAGGGGTTTGATGGCAGTTGATAACCGCCCTAAAATGGCGGACTTTGGTACGGACTCCAAAGCTCTCAACCTGTTCGGAGACGGCGATGTATCGACCCATGCGCGCGAATCGATCCTGCTCGACCCTTGCCCTGCTGCTGACCGCGGCCCTCCTCGCCGGCTGCGGTGGGTCGGGCGAGCAAGCTCCCGAGGAAAACCCCTTCGCCGGTATGGATGACGACCTGCCCAGCGCCGAGGAAATGGTCAAGCCGGTGGCGGAGGTCAACGGAGTGCCGATCCTCGCCCGCCAGGTCTGGATCTTCTCCGAGCTCGAGAAGATGAAGATGATGGCCAACGGCCAGACCTTCGACGAGGAGGCGGAGATGGGACTACGCCGCCTCGCGCTGCGGCTGATCATCGACGATGAGCTGATGATCCAGGCGGCCAAGGCGGAGTCGCTGGAACCGACGCCCGAGCTGATCGAACAGCGGCTTCAGGAGATGCGCGCCAACTTCGGTTCGGAAGCCGAATACGACCAGTACCTGGAGCGGGCCAACCTGACCCAGGAGCAGGTCGAAGAGGAGACCCGTCGCCGGGCGCTCTCCAGCGTCTGGGCCTCTTCGGTGCAGTCCCAGGTGAAGGTCGACGAGAATCAGGTCAAGGCCTACTACGAAGAGATGAAGTGGCAGCAGTTCAAGCAGCCCGAGCAGGTGCGGGTCGCCTTCATCATGACCGCGGCCGGTCCGGCGGATCCGCCGGAGAAGCGGGAGGCGGCGAAGGCCAAGATCGAGGCGGCCAAGAAGCTGCTCGACGCGGGCCAGCCGTTCCCGCAGATCGCCCGCCAGATGTCCGAGGACGCCCAGACCGCGCCCAACGGCGGCGATCTCGGCTTCCACGTACGCGGCGGGAACCTGCTCAAGGAGTTCGAAGATCTCGCCTTCAACATGGAGAAGGGGGAACTCAGCCCGATCTTCGAGACCCTCCACGGCTACAACATCCTGACCGTGGTCTCCAAGCGGGAGGAGCGAGTGCTGCCCTACGACGAGGTGCGTCCCACGCTCCTATCGGCCGCGAGCCAGGTCGAGGCCAACCGGGTGCTCAACGAGAAGATCTCCGGGCTGCGCAACGAGGCGGAGATCAAGTATCTCGACGCCGAGTTGGCGCCGCTGCCTGAATCGGCTCAGCCTGCGTCCAACGGATAGGCGGAAGGCGCCGCCCCGGTCAGCGGGTGCCGGCGCTCCCGGGATCGACCTGGAAGTCCTTGATCGACGGCTTGAAGAACTTGTAGGCGTCGTAGGAGCGGGTCGAGGCCTTGACCAGCAGCCGGCTGGTCGGGCTCGTGGCCCGGAAGGTGTCGTAGCGGACCTCGGTGGGGAAGGTCAGCTCGTCCCGGCGCATGCGGAATTGCACCTTCGACTGGTAGCCCAGCGGCCGCGGTCCCAGTTTGAATCCGATCAGGTTGAATGACTGCGCCCAGCGGTCGTACATCTCCTTGATGCGCTCGTCCTGGGCTCGGGGCTGGGCCTGGATCTGGATCGGCGTGAAGGTCGCCGCGTCCACCGTGACGATCCCTTCCCACTGACGGATATCGTCGCCGTCGGTGAAGCCCAGGGTGCCGCGGAACTGGATCTCCCGCACCCAGTCGAACCCGTCGAAGCGATCTCCCAGGTCCCGGTAGCTGAAGTAGGGCTGGTGGAAGTCGCTGAACAGGAAGACCCAGGCGTAGGCCGGAGGGAAGGGTTCCTTGTCGTCGGTTTCGCCGCGGCTCAGCCCGCCGCTGCGCTTGACCCGTTGCCGCACCTCGCGGATCGAGCCGTTGTCCTCGCGCACGAGGATGTAGCCGTAGCGGCGGATCTGCTCGTTCTCGGCCTCACCGGCCCGGTTGTAGTCGGCGAGGCGCGCGGATTCGACACAGTCGAAGCGGGTGGCGTAGGCGGCGTACTGCCGCGCCTTGTCCGCCAGCTTGGCCAGCACATCTTCTTCCAGCCCCCAGGGCGCGTCGCTCTCGGGAATCAGCCGTTCGGTGCGTGGCTTGGGGGTCGGCACCGGCTTCGAGGGGAGCGGAGGCGGCGGCGCGATATCCGGCGGCGCGACCGGGTCGATCGGCACCACCTGGGCGTCCAGGGCCGTCAGCGCCAGGGCGCCGAGGGCGAGGGCCGCCAGGATGCGGGAGAGGGGGGCTGCTCTGAACACGGCGATATTCTAACCGGAAGCGACCACGCTGGCACCTGATTGGTTCCCACCGGCGCCTTCCCCTTTATGATGAGCCGGTGGATCGTGACGACAGGAGAGGGAGGGCGCCGGTCGCTCGGCCCGAGGGCTTCCACGAGGCCCGGGACCGGCGGATCGCCGGACTCGAGCAACAGGTTGCCCAGTGGCGCGAGCTGTTCGGTCTGGCCCGGGCCGACGCCCATGGGCTGCGGCACTCCCGGGCCTTCCGCCTGGGGCACATGCTGTTGTTCCCCGCCCGGGTCGTTCGCGGCGGCTGTCGCCTCGCTGAGCATCCCGGAACCCAGCGCGA
>CAZBZH010000284.1:0-6020 GCA_964496265.1 uncultured Acidobacteriota bacterium
ATCAGGATCGCCGCCAGGGCGACCAGCATGAACCAACGCCGGAAGGCACGACCGAAGTCGTAGGTCTCGCCGTCGGGCCGCAGGTGCAGGGTCTCGACCACGCTCGGATCGGCGGCGATCCAGGCGTCGAGACCGACCTTGACCACGGGGCCGGTGAGCGCCGAGAACAGGAAGATCCCGCCGATCAGCAGCCCGAAGCGTGCTCCGAAACTCAAGAGGTGACCCCTCGCGCAGCGATCTCAGTGCGTCCTGTCATGAACCACCCGGGGCTAGAACCGCGGCGGCAGTTCCGGCTTGTTCTGCAGCACCTCTTCGATCGCGCCCATCATCGAGTCGTCCAGCCTGGCGGCGTCGTCCACCGCCTTGAGGTTCTCCTCGAGCTGGGAAACCCTCGACGCACCGAGGATCACGGTGCTGACGTTGGGGTTCTTCATGCACCAGGCGACCGCCATCCGCGCCAGGGACATCCCCGCGCCGTCGGCGATCTTCTCCAGTTGCCGCGCCTTTTCGATGTTGGCCTGCCCTTCGGGAGAGTCGATCAGTCGCTCCTTGAGCCAGGCGTACTCCTCGAGATCGAAGCGGCTGCCCTTGGGCACGCCGTCCCGGTACTTGCCGGTCAGCACCCCCGAGGCGAGGGGCGACCAGATCGTGGTGCCCAGCCCGACCAGGTCGTACAGCGGGCCGAATTCCCGCTCGACCTTCTCCCGGTTGAACATGTTGTATTCGGGCTGTTCCATCGTCGGCGGGGTCAGGCCGTACTGCCGGGCGACGCTGTAGGCCTCGGTGATCTGTTGAGCGTTCCATTCGGAGGTGCCCCAGTAGAGCACCTTGCCCTGCTGGATCAGGTCGTGCATCGCCCGCACGGTCTCTTCAATCGGCGTCTCGACATCGGGACGGTGGCAGAAGTAGAGGTCGAGGTAGTCGACCCGCAGGCGCTTCATCGCGGCGTGGCAGGCATCGTGGATGTGCTTGCGGCTGAGTCCGCGCTGGGTCGGCTTGTCGCCTCCCCAGTAGACCTTGCTCGAGACGCAGTAGCTGTCCCGGGTCCAGCCCAGGGACTGAAGCGCCCGCCCCATGATCTCCTCGGACTTGCCCGCGGCGTAGACCTCGGCGTTGTCGAAGAAGTTGACGCCGGCGTCGTAGGCCTTGGCCATCAACTCGGCGGCCGGGTTATCGTCGACCTGGAAGGAGAAGGTGACCCACGAACCGAAGGAAAGGCGGCTCAGGTGCAGCCCGGATTTGCCCAGTCGTTGATATTCCATCGCGCGGCTCCTGCGTGGTTGGATCGATGCGTGCGAACGTGATCTGCGGGTTGAATCGCCTATTCTAGGGGAAATCCCCGCCGGCTACCGGTGGGCGGTGAAAGCCCCCGGCGCCATGTGGTCTAATGCTGCCATGCGAGCGTATCTCGATCTGATGCAGCGGATTCTCGACGAAGGGGTCGACAAGGACGACCGCACGGGAACCGGCACCCGCAGCGTGTTCGGCCACCAGATGCGGTTCGACCTGTCCGAAGGATTTCCGCTCCTGACCACCAAGAAGCTCCACCTGCGCTCGATCATCCACGAGTTGCTGTGGTTCCTCTCCGGCGACACCAACGTGCGCTACCTGCGTGAAAACAAGGTGTCGATCTGGGATGAGTGGGCGGCGCCCGATGGAGATCTCGGGCCGGTCTACGGCTACCAGTGGCGTTCGTGGCCCGGGCCCGACGGCGAGAAGCACGACCAGATCCGGCAGGTGATCGACCAGATTCGCAACAACCCGGATTCCCGGCGCCACATCGTCTGCGCCTGGAACGTGGCCCAGGTCGAGCAGATGGCATTGCCTCCCTGCCACCTGCTGTTCCAGTTCTACGTGGCCCAGGGCAAGCTCTCCTGCCAGCTCTACCAACGCAGCGCCGACGTCTTTCTCGGCGTGCCGTTCAACATCGCCTCCTACGCGCTGCTGACGCTGATGGTGGCCCAGGTCTGCGATCTCGAGCCCGGCGATTTCGTCCACACCTTCGGCGACGCCCATCTCTATCGCAATCACCTGGAGCAGACCCGGCTGCAGCTCGGCCGCGAGCCCCGGCCGTTGCCCAGGATGCGCCTCAACCCCGACGTGCGTTCGATCTTCGACTTCCGCTACGAGGACTTCAAACTCGAAGCCTACGACCCCCATCCGCACATCAAGGCCCCGGTTTCGGTCTGAGATGTTCCGAGGCTGAGATGCAGATCTCGCTGATCGTGGCGATGGCCCGGAACCGGGTGATCGGCCGGGACAACACCCTTCCCTGGCGGCTGCGCGCCGACCTGGCTCGCTTCAAGCGCCTGACCATGGGCCACCACCTGCTGGTCGGTCGCAAGACCTACGACTCCATCGGGCGGCCGCTACCCGGGCGAACCATGGTGGTGATCACCCGGGATCGAACCTGGCAGCGGGAGGGGGTGCAGGTGGTCCACTCGGTCGACGCCGCCCTGCGGCTGGCCCAGGACGCCGGCGAGACCGAGGCGTTCATCGGCGGCGGCGGAGAGATCTACCGCCAGACGCTGGATCTCGCCGACCGGATCTACCTGACCCGTATCGACGAGGAGATCGAGGGGGACGCCCACTTTCCCGAGTTCGACGCCGGCCGTTGGCGGGAGGTCGAGCGGGAAGACCGGGAGCCCGACGAGCGCAACCCGCACCGCTACAGCTTCATCACCCTCGAACCGCGCTAGGCCGCTCTGACGCCTCGGCTTTTTCCGAACGAGCTACGGAACCTGCTTCGGTGTGACGCTGTAGCAGACGCCCAGACCGGTTCCGCCGCCGGGCACGGTGTAGTCGGTATCTCCGGGCCCGGTGCTGTGTAGCGGCTTCCATTCCCCATCGCACAGCGGGCCGCCGGCTTCCAGCGCCAGGTCCAGAGTCTCGATCGAGGCGGCCGCGTTGCCTCCGGGCGTCAGGTTCGCCTGGCCGCAACCCGGCGGGCAGAGGGGCGAGGCGGGATCTTCGCAAACGCAGGCGACCAGGTACGCCGGTTCCGAGATGCAGCCGGTCAGGTTCCAGCTGATGATCGAGTCGGCGCCGCCGGAGGTCGGGTCCGGGTTGATGGTGAAGTCCCGCACGGTGCAACTGCCCTGCAGTCCCAGGTTGGCCACGACCGAACGGGGGCAGAGGGTGCAGGGGGAGGTCCCGCCGGGCAGGGGAATCGTCGTCTGGCTCTGATCGACCCGCAGCAGCGTGACGCTGTCGGAATTGCGGTTGGCGATGAACGCCCGGTTCCACTCGATCGGATTGTCGAAGGCGATGTCTACCGGCTCGTCCTGGGCCGGGAAGCTGGTCGAGTTACAGGTCGAGGGGTCGAGCCACTCGACCCGGCCGGGGGCGCCGTCGTTGGCCAGCAGCACCGTGTGGGATCCGGGCCCGAGGCCGGCGGTGGCCACATCCCGCAGGTTGGAGCTGGGAATCTCGCAGTCGCCGTTGGTGTCGAGGTTGACCACCCGTCCCTCGTCGGCCAGGGGCAGGGCGGGAAGCTCCCGGTCGTAGGGCACGCCGACGGTCACGCTGTCCGGCAGGGTCGGCAGCGGGAGCTGCTCGTCGCGGATCTCGACCGGCTGAATCAGCGCGCCGATATCCCGTTTGGCCACCACGAGCGTGGCCACCAACCGGGTCGAGGGCGCTTCCTCGCGATGGGTGAACCAGGCACGTTGGAAGCGATCGCCCGCGGGGGTCGACAGCACATCGACGTCCATCGCCTCGAGCACCTGGCCGGGCTGGGTGGTCTCCAGCGGGCCGGCGTGCACCAGCACCGCCGGGTCGGCCGGGTCGGCGACCATGATGTCCTGATCGAGCACGACGAACCAGGGCTCGATGAATCCGGCGGCGTTGGTCACCTGCGCGGCGATGTAGAGCAGGCTGCGCGGTACCTCGCCGCCGCCGCCGTCGAGAAAGGCGCGGGGGCGGGCGGCGGCTGCGCCGCGAAGCTGGGTGGTCAGGCCCAGCAGGTTGCTGACGTCGACCTGGTCGAACAGGGTCCGGCTGGGCACGTCGACGAGAACGACCAACTCTCCCTGGGTGACGAAGGCGATGTTGCCGTCGATGCCCGGAACGGTGGCGAAGGCCACGTCGTAGGGATCGTCCTGAATGCCGGTCAGGTCGACGAAGTCGAGGATCGATTCGGTATCGGCCTCCAGGATGACGATGTCCCGGGAGTTCTCGTTGACGACCCAGATCTCGTTGGCCAGGGTGGGGCCCGCGGCGGCAAACAGCAGCCCGAGCAGCGCCAGCGCGCAGCGGATCCATCTGGTCGATTCGGCCATCGTTCCCTCGACGAGCGTCGGGTTCGCACTTCTATGTACCGCCACTCGGCGGGTGCCGCCCGTTTCTCCTGGAGTCCTACCCATGAAGACTCTGTCGGTTCGGCCCCGAAAACGTTGCAGGGCAAAAAAAGAGGTCCGCCGGCGTAACGCCGGTTGGGGAGGCCCGACAGACTCCTCGCGAATCGGAAACCGTGCTGAGAGTCGATTCGCACCGTGAACCCGCCGGTTGGCGGTGGATCCGGGTAGCCCGAGCGGTGGACAACGAACGGGGCCGGACACGCCGACAACCAGAGCCGCGGAGCGGGCTACCGCCTTTGCTCGTCTCGCGGACCCTCTCTCGGGGGGGACCGGCACCCCGGCCGGTCCCCCTCTCCTCTCGCTGGAACGGCGGCTGAACCGCCCCGCTACTCACCGGAAACAGGCGTCGCCTGGGCGCTTTCGGGCGGATTCTCCCGATCGACAGGCCGCCGCCCCGGTTTTCCTCAAAAAGCTGTAACGAGGCGCCGCCGGTACCGACGAAGCTCTTCCCAGGCCCGAAGAAGGGCCCTCCTGATTGCGGAGATGCAATGAACCGACCTAACATCCTTCCGTTCAGACCTGTCCGAAGGAGTGAGCGGTTGCCGGATCTCGATCAGCAGTTCGTGGACGATCGGGACCTGGTGCAGGCATTTCTCGACGGCGATTCGGCGGCGGTCAAGTTGGTTCAGGGCTGGGTGGACGGCGTGGTCTACCTGGGCAACTGGCGCTTCGAGGACTCCGAGGGCATCGCCCAGGAGGTCCTGATGAAGCTGCTCAAGATCGTCCGCGGCGGCGCCTTCAGCGGCCAGTCCAAGTTCAAGACCTTCGTCTTCTCGGTGGCCAAGCACACCTGTATCGATGTCTACCGCCGGGAGCGCTTCCGCTCGAACATCCCTCCCGAGGATCTCGAGCCGGTGCACGCCGGGCCCTCGGGGCCCCATCCCCACGCCCAGATCGAGCAGGATGAGCGCATCGAATACGTCAAGTACGTGTTCCAGAAGCTGCCCGATGAATGCAAGCGCCTGTGGCGCTGGGTCTACTGCGATCACGAGTCGGCAGCCAGCATCGGGGAACGTCTCGGCATCAGCGCCGCCAACGTCCGGGTGCGGGTCCACCGTTGTCTGGAAAAGGCGCGTAAGTTCGGTAAGGGCTTCGAGGGCGTTCCGCCCAAGGAGGTGCGCTGATGGACCGGAATCGGATGGACGAGCTGATTCCCTGGTACGTCAACGGCACCCTCGACGCCGAGGAGCGCAAGCAACTCGAAGAGTACCTGCGGTTCAACGCCGAGTCTCGGGAGCTGCTGGCCCACGCGCAGGCCTGCGCCGCCCATGCAGACCGCAGCCTGGAGAAGGATCGGGTTCAGGCTCAGCTGTTGTTGGAGTATGTCGAGCGGGAAGAAGAACTGGATCCGTCGGTGCGCAGCGCGATTCGCGAGCACCTGGAAGGGTGCGCCGCCAGTCGCGAGGCGGCGGCGATCGTCCGGGAGATTCCCGCGGCGGTCAGTTCGCCCGAGATCGCTCCGCCGGGGCGTGACGTCCCGGCGGCGGCTTCGGTCGAGCGGCCTTCGCTGGCGGCGCGGATCTGGGAGTTTCTCGGTTCGACGATCTTGCGGCCGGCGCCGGCACTGGCCTACCTGCTGGTCGCCGGACTTCTACTGGTGCCGACGTTGCGAACCCTGCAGCAACCGGCTCCTGAACAGGGGGCCACGCCTTCAGTGAGTGA
>CAZBZH010000285.1:0-6010 GCA_964496265.1 uncultured Acidobacteriota bacterium
GGACGTGCACAACGGCAACGGGACCCAGCACATCTTCGACGAGGACCCGGACGTATTCTTCTTTTCGTGCCATCAGGTGCCGCTCTACCCGGGCACGGGCATGGCCGAGGAGACCGGCATCGGAGCGGGGGAGGGGGCGACGCTCAACGTGCCGCTACGCCCCGGCTCCGGCGACGCGGATTTCCTGGCATCGCTGGATGTGAGCCTGCGCGCGGCGGCGAAGAAGTTCGAGCCGGAGTTCGTACTGGTCTCCGCCGGCTTCGACGCCCACGCGGCGGACCCGCTGGCGAACCTGGAGGTGTCGACGGAAGCCTTCGGCGAGGCGACGAAGATCCTGATGTCGATCGCCGACGAGCACGCCGGCGGGCGGCTGGTCTCGACCCTCGAGGGTGGGTACGACCTGGAGGCGTTGGCGGCCTCGAGCAAGCTGCATGTGGAGACGATGCTGGCGGGGTAGGGGAGCTAATCAGCCGGTAGCGTGACCTTGGTCTCGGTGGTCTCGAGCCCGCCTTTGCCGTCTTCTTGCTCGATGCGGGCGACGTACGATCTCCCGGGCAGGAGTACCGCGCCCGGCAGAGAGGAGACGCTCCATCCCTCGGCGGTCCATTCCTCCTTCATCTCGGAGGTTTGTGCGCCTGTGCAGAGTTCCACCATCAGGGTTTCGCTGCCCGGAGTGGCCCGGCCGTCGATGAGGAGCGTTCCGTCCATCTCACTGAGTCGGAATCGGGTGATCGGTACTGTGGCCTCGATGTGGTTCGCGCGGACTTCAACGCAGGCATCCAGCTCGTTCAGATCGATCCAGCTGCTGCCCAACAGCTGGCCAAATAGCCAGGACATGCTGAACAAGCCGAAAACCAGTACGCCGCAGCACAGCACAATGGAGGCGGCGACGGCGAAGGCCGCGAATTTGGTTTCCTTCTTCAGCGGGCGTCCCCTTGCCCCCGCTGGATCAGTCGGAGGAGATCGGGAGTTCTTCTGGAGCGGCCGTCACCGATCCGTCGGGGCTGGCGACGGAGAGCGTCTTGCCCTCGGCGAGAGCCGCCCGTTTCACGTAGGCCATGGCGACCACCTGACCGTCGGCGCCCGGCTTCGGCGCGACGCGGGTGATGTTGCCGACCTTGCGGTCTCCGTCGAACAGCGGCGCCCCCGGGGCGATCGCCGGGTCGGCGTCGGCGACGATGCCGTAGAGGCCGCGGGTGACCTTGTCGTAGGTGCGGAGGCGGGCGACCACTTCCTGGCCGACGTAGCAGCCCTTGTCGAAGTCGACCGAATCCCACAGTCCGGCTTCCAGCGGGTTGTGGTCTTCGTTCAGTTCCTCGGCGCCGGGGATCCCGTCGAGGATGCTCCAGGCGGCCAGGGCCTCGGGGCCGGCTTCGACGCCGCCGCAGCTTTCGACGGCACGGCGGAGCGCGGTCGCAACCGGGTGGGAGTCTGTACCTGCGGACTCGGCCTCGGCGGAGTCCGCGTTCGCGGACTGCACGGTGTAGACCGTCGGCGCCACCGGCGTCGGGCCGAGCACGAGGACGTCCTCGCCGCCGATCGTCCCGCGGGTCACGCCCATGCCTTCCGGTACCGTCAGGCCCGCGGCTTGTAATGCCTCCGGGGCTTTCGGCCCCAGCACGCCCCACCCGTGCCACGCGTCCCCGGCGTCTTCCAGCCCGGTGCGCTCGGCGAAGGTGTACTTGGTCAGATGCTCGATGATCCGCGGCGCGCTACCCGGCGTCGACAGCATCAGCACGCCGTCGTCGCCCAGGTGGTAGACGGCCAGCAGGCCGACGATGCGGCCCTTGTTGCTGGTCAGGGTGGTCAGCTTGCCCTCGCCGGGGACGAGCGACTTGACCTCCTTGGTGCTCAGGCGGTTGAGCAGGTCCAGCAGGTCGGGTCCACGGGCGATGATGCGCGCCGACGCCGACAGGTCGGCGAAGGCGCAGCTTTCTCGCAGGGCTCGGAGCTGTTCGACGGAGTCCGCCGTCGCGTTACCGCTCATGATCGCGACCTCGTTTCGGTGCCGCCGATGTGGTCGGTGATGCATGGGCGAACTCCGGGGTGCGCGCCCATGCCGTCGCCTACTTGCCGTCGACGAACTCGAGTTTGTCGATGCCCGGCACGAAGCCGGCACTGGTGCCGCGGTCGAGGAAGCGGGTGATCGCGTCCTTGCCGCGCTGACCGTAGTCTCGGGTCAGGTCGTTGACGTACATGCCCACGAACTTGTCGGCCAGGCCGCCGTCGAGGCCGCGGCCGAAACCGAGGGCGTACTCGAGCGCTTCTTCCCGGTGGTCCAGGCCGTAGGCGATGCTGTCGGCCAGTACCCGGGTCAGGGTGTTCATGGTCTCTTCGCCCAGGTCTCGCCGAACGACGTTGCCGCCGAGGGGCAGGGGCAGACCGCCGGTCTCCTCGCCCCACCAGATGCCCAGGTCCTTGACCAGCTGCAGACCGTTGCGTTCGTAGGTCAGCTGGCCTTCGTGGATGATCAGCCCGGCGTCGGCGTCGCCCCGCTCGACGGTCTCCAGGATCTCGTCGAAGGGGGTGACCACGTGGGGGAAGTCGCCGCCCAGGTAGAGCTTCATCGCCAGGTAGGCCGAGGTCAGTTTGCCCGGGATCGCCACCTTGCAGGAGCGCAGGTCGGCCGGGGACATCTGCTGCTTGGCCACGATCATCGGCCCGTAACCGTCGCCCATGCTGGCGCCGCAGGACATCAGCGCGTACTTGTCCGCCAGGTGCGGGTAGGCGTGGATGCTGACGGCGCTGACTTCCAGTTCGCCCTGGAGCGCCCGGCGGTTCAGGCTCTCGATATCTTCCAGGATCTGCTCCAGCTCGAAGCCGGCACAGTCGACCTTGCCCGCCTGGATCCCGTAGAACATGAAGGCATCGTCGGGATCGGGGCTGTGGCCCACCCGGATGCGCTGCGGGGTCTGTTCGCTCACTTTCTCTCCTTTAGAGGGCGTAAACGGCGCAAACGGCAGTCTATCGCGCCTAACCGGAGCTTTCCACGCCGGGGCCGCCCGGGCGGGCCCGCAGCGAGGAGGCCCATCATTCTTGCCCTGCTTGTCGAGTCGGTAAACAATGCCTGCCATGAGCCAAGATGAGCTGAAAGGCCGGGCCGAAGCCCTGTCCGGCGACCTGACCGCCTGGCGCCGGGACCTCCACCGGCGCCCGGAACTGGGCTTCGAGGAACACGAGACTGCCGCCTATCTCAAGTCCCGGCTGGAGCCCCTGGAGCTCGACGAGCTGCGGGAGGGGGTGGCCCAGACCGGCGTGGTCGGGGTGCTGCGAGCCCCGGAGCCCAGCGGGCCGGCGGTGCTGCTGCGAGCGGACATGGACGCTTTGCCGATCCAGGAGGTCGAGGAACGGCCCTATGTCTCCGAGATCCCCGGCCGGATGCACGCCTGCGGTCACGACGGCCACATGTCGATGCTGCTGGGGGCGGCGACCCTGCTCTCCGAGCGGCGGCACGCCTTGACCCGCGACGTGCTGTTCTGCTTCCAGCCCGGGGAGGAAGGCTTCGGCGGTGCCGACAAGATGATCCAGGAGGGGGTGCTCGACCTGGCCGACGTGGGGGAGGTCTACGGCCTGCACCTGTGGTCGACCATGGAGTCCGGCACCTTCCAGCTACGGCCGGGCCCGCTGATGGCGGCTCAGGATGAGTTCGAGGCGACCTTTATCGGCCGCGGCGGCCACGCGGCGCTGCCGCACCAGGGGATCGATCCGCTGGTCGCCTCCGCCCAGGCGGTCGCCGCGCTCCAGACCGTGGTTTCCCGGGCGGTGGACCCGCTGGAGGCCGCGGTGGTCAGCGTCGGCGTGCTCGAGGCGGGTACGGCGTGCAACATCATTCCCGACACCGCCCGCTTCCACGGCACCATGCGCAGCTTCCGCGAGGACGTACGTGCGACCCTGCGCCGCCGGGTCCAGGAAGTGATCGAGGGCACCGCAGCGGCGGCCGGCTGCCAGGTCGACTACAAGCTGCACAAGGGTTACCCGGCGGTGGTCAACGACGGCGCCGCCGCGGCCCACATGAGCCGCTTGGCCCGTGACGTGGTCGGCGACGACAACGTGATCGAGTGCCCGCCGATGGCATGCGCCGAGGACTTCTCCTACTTCCTCAACGCGCGGCCGGGGGCCTTTGCCTTCCTCGGAGCGGGCGGGCCGGAGCGGGCGGGTCACCACACACCGGAGTTCGATATCGACGAGTCGGTGCTGCCCCGGGGTGCCGAACTGTTGGCGCGGTTGGCGCTGCAGCCGGCGGCGGGGAGCGAGCCCGCGAGCTCTTGATCCCCTTGATTCTGATCAACAGCGGAGACTTCTCATGAAGGGATCCTGGATCCGGCGCGCGGCCGGTGCCTCGCCGGCGTTGTGCCGGCGGATGGCTCGTCGCCTGATGGCCGCCTGCCTGGCCGCCGGCCAGGCCGTCAGTCTGGCCGTCAGTCTGGCCGTCAGTCTGGCCGTCAGTCTGGCCGTCAGTGGTCTCGGCCTCGGCGCGCCGATACTCGGTGTCGCCGTGGGCGGGCTGACTCTCTCCGGTCTGGTCGCGCCGGTTCGCGCTCAGGAGAGCGTCGGCCTCGAAGCCTCGGTGGTGCGTATCGTCAACTACTCCCAGCGCTACAGCTGGCATTCCCCCTGGGATGTCGGCGGTGTCTCCGAGGCCAGTGGCTCCGGCTTCGTCGTCGAGGGCGGGATGATCATGACCAATGCCCACGTGGTCAGCGACAGCCGCCATCTCCTGATCCTGGTACACAACGATCCCCAGCCCTACGAGGCGGAGGTGGTGCACGTCGCTCACGATTGCGATCTGGCGTTGCTGCGGCCGCTGGACCCCGACGCGCTGGGCAGCGTGCCTCCGCTCCTGATCGGCGACCTGCCCGAACTGGGGGCGGCGGTGGAGACCCTGGGCTATCCGGTCGGCGGCGACCGCCTGTCCTCGACGCGGGGCGTGGTCTCCCGGATCGAGGAGCAGTTGTTCCTGCACTCGGGCATGGACGTGCACCTCACGGTGCAGACCGACGCGGCGATCAACCCCGGCAACAGCGGCGGCCCGGTGGTCAAGGACGGGCTGGTGGTCGGAGTCGCCTTCCAGGCCAACCTGGGCCTCGAGGGCGCCGGCTACTTCATTCCGCCGGAGGTCATCGCCCGCTTCCTCGAGGATGTCGAGGATGGGCGCTACGACGGCTATCCGGAGCTCGGGGTCGACTACGAGGCGATGGAGAACCCGAGTGCTCGACAACACGCGGGGCTGCGGGAGCAAGATACCGGCGTGCGCGTTCGCCGTGTGTACAAGGGCACCAGTGCCGACGGTTTCCTGCGCATCGGCGACGTGATTCTCAATGTCAACGGTTACCGGGTGGCCAACGACGGGACCGTCGACGACGGCGAGCGGCGCATCGACTTCGGTCTGTTGATTGACCGGCGCCAGATTGGCGAGCGGGTTTCGGTGCGGGTCCATCGGGACGGCGAGCGTGTCGTCGAGGAGTTCGCGTTGACCGGCTCCCACGGCCGGCACCTTCGCGAGCACGCCTACGATCGGTCGCCCCGTTACTTCGTCTACGGCGGTTTGCTGTTCATGCCGCTCAGCCTGGAGGTGATGAAGACCTTCGGCGGCGACTGGTACTACACCGCCCGCAACGAACTGCGCACCGAGTTCCTGGTCGAACCGCTGAAGGACGAGGTGGTCGATTTCAGCGAGCGGGTCGTCCTGCTACGGCGGCTGCGCCATCCGGTCAACGCGGATATGGCCTGGTTCCGCTATCAGGTCGTGGACCAGGTCAACGGCAAGCCGATCGAGAGCCTGGAACAACTGATCGAGACCCTGGAAGATCACGACGGAGATTTCCACGTGCTGGAGTTCCACCATCAGCGCCGGGTCGGCGTGCTGGATCGGAAGCGGGTCGAGGAGGCCAACGCCGAGATCCTGGAGCGCTACGGCATCGCCGAGGACCGCAGGCTATGAGGGGGCTTCGGAAAGTCGCGGTGCGCCTGACCTTGCTGTGCGCGGTGTTGCTGATGGGCGCGCTGCAGC